>JAIPEI010000244.1 GCA_021737245.1 Deltaproteobacteria bacterium
CGTTCGCCCCAGCGTCACATCCGTGACGGCCTTGGCCTCCTCGACGCCGGCAGAGGAAAGCAGTCCGAGTTTTTTCAATGGGCGTCCTTTCGATATCAACGGTTTCCGGTGTCGCTTCGGTCTTTCACGCACCTCGCAAATCCAGTGTCGACCTGCCCCGGGCCTCGGGTCACATCAGGGAAGGAAGGAAAAGGGCGATCTGCGGAAACGCGAACAGGATGGCGATGGCCAGCAGGGCGGCCGCCAGAAAAGGCAGAATCCCCCAGAAGATCGTGATCAAAGGAACGCCGGGGGCGGCCGACTTCAACACAAAGACATTGAGGCCCACGGGAGGGGTGATCAACCCCACCTCCAGCACAATCACCATGATCACGCCGAACCAGATGGGGTCGATGTGCAGGGCCTCGATCACCGGAAAGATGATGGGCACGGTGAGGATCATGATGGCATAGCAGTCCATCACGCAGCCCAGGACGATGTAGACCAGGATGATCGCCAGGAGGACGACGAACTCAGGGACATTGAGGCTTGCGATCAAATCCGCAAGCCCCATGGGGAGCCTGGCCAGCCCCAGAAAGGACGAAAAAATGTTCGCCCCGATGATGATCAGAAAAATCATCGCTGTGGTCTTTCCCGTCTCGAGCAGGCATTGCAGGAAGCCCCGAAAGTTGAGCTTCCGCTTGAACAGCGCAAACAGGAACGCGCCGAACGCGCCGATCCCCGCCGCCTCGGTCGGGGTAAACACGCCCATGTAGATGCCGCCCATCACGATCACGAAGAGGACCAGCATGCCCCACGTCCCGGAGAGGGCCCTTACTCTCTCCTTCCAGGTCAGGCTGTCACCGCGGGGGCCCATGTTCGGATTGAGCTTGCACTGGACATAGATGGCGAGAATGAACAGGCCGGCCAGCAGGGCGCCGGGCAGGATGCCGGCCATGAACAGCCTGCCGATGGACTCCTCGGTCAGGATGCCGTAGATGATGAACCCGATGCTCGGGGGGATCAGAATCCCCAGGGTCCCTCCCGCGGCTACGCAGCCCGTGGACAGCCTGGCGTCATACTTGTATTTTTCCATCTCGGGGATGGCCACCATGCCCATGGTGGCCCCGGTGGCGAGCGAGGATCCGCATACGGCCGCAAACCCGGCGCAGGCCAGGACGGTCGCCATGGCGAGGCCTCCTCGAAAATGTCCCATCCAGGCGTAGACGGTCTTGTAGATGTCCGTGCTGACGCCGGAGACGAAAGCAAACTGCCCCATGAGCACGAACAGGGGGATGACGCTCAGGGTGTAGGACGATCCCTCGGCCAGAGGGGTGATGCCCAGGATGCTCAGCCCTGCGTCCAGGCCCACGAGCAGGCACATCCCCAGGAATCCAATCAAGGCCATGGCAATGCCGATGTACATTCCCGATGCCAGGAACACAAACATGAGCACGATGCCGATAATTCCGATCCATTCCGGACTCATGAAACGCTGCTCTCCTTTTCCTCATAAAAAAACGCGGCCATCAAATCCCTGATGTACTCTATACACATGGCCAGGCATCCGATGACCAGATAAATGACAAAGGGATAGTACGGAATTCCCAGATTGGCTGTTTCCTCCCCGTACTCCAGCATTTCGAGCGCCCTCATGAGCCCCATCCATGTGATAATGCCCAGGAGCAAGACACATATGGTGTGGTTGAAAATATTGATGAATCTTCTGAGACCGCCGGGAAGGACCGAGATCAGCAGGTCCACGGACACATGTCCTTTTTGTGACTGCGTATAGGGGAGAAATGAAAAAATAAGGATCAGGACCAGGAATTGCGTCAGCTCGAATGCACCCACGATCGGGGCGTTGAACATATAGCGGCCGATCACGTCCACGGTTGTAATGCACATCATTCCGAACAGCGACAATGACCCCAAGTAGGCCAATGCGGAGCTGATTCGACCCAATTTTGCCGATACGTTCTGCGCGTTCATGGTGTACGCCGGCTCCACTTCCTCACATCAAAAGCGATCTGCAAGACCGGAAAACGGGATGACCCGTGCGCGTCTCCCATTCTCCGGTCTATGCGGATCGCTTCGAATGGCGATGGATCAAAAATGTGAACTCGAAACGACAGGGTGAATCTCTTGCATTCAGGCTTTTTACAACGCCGTCAGCTACTCATGGATGTATTTCAGGGCGGCGTCCAGGACCTCCCTGCCGGGCAGGCCCTTGTCCTCCATATCCTTCACCCACTCGTCCTGCAGCGGCTTGGTCAGCTCCTTCAGCTTTTCCCTCTCCTCCTGGGGGAGTTGGATCGCCTCCATGCCGGCCTTCAGGCACAGCTGCTTCATCACCGGCCGCACCTCGTCGTAGACCCTGCCGGCCTCCTGCGACAGCGGCATCCCGGTCGTCTCGTCGATGGCCTGCTTGACGTCCTCCGGCAGGGACTCGTACTTCCTCTTGTTCATGACCACCATCATGGTCATGGTGTAAAAGTCCGCCTCGGTCCCGTACTTCAGGAGCTCGGCCAGCTTGAACACGAAGTTGCCCTCCCAGGGAAGGACGGTTCCGTCGACCACGCCCCGCTCCAGGGCGGTGTAGGTCTCGGTCACAGGCATGTTGACCGGAACGGCGCCGAAGATCTTCAGCGCCTTGGTCACATGAGGGCTGGCGGTCCTGAACTTCAGGCCCTGGAAGTCCTCCAGCTTGCGGATCGGCTTCTCGGTGGTGTTGAAATGTCCCCCCGGGTGGCAGAACAACGCCAGCACCTTCACCTTCTCGTACTCCTTCCGGAACTCGGGGAACTGCTCGAACACCTTCCACATGGCCACGGACGTTTTTTCCGCCGAGGGAATCATGAAGGGGAGCTCGAACACCGAGGTCATGGGAAACCGTCCCGGCGTGTAGTCCTGAAGGATGTAGATGATGTCCGCGATGCCCTTTTCCGCCAGGGCGTAGTGATCGGGCGTCTTTCCCAGGGCGCCGCCGGGGAAGAAGGTCACCTTCACCTTCCCGTTCGTCATTTCACTGATCTTGTCGGCCCAGGGCATGAACACCTTCTGCTGCATGGTGTGCTTGGGAGAGAACGCATGCGCAAACTTGAGCTCGATCGTTTCCTCGGCGGCCGTCCCCACCGAGACCAGCCCGAAAAAGGCTGTTAATGTCATACAAAAGACAAAAAACATACATTTCTTCATGACCTGTTCCTCCTCTTGGCTTTTTCTGTTAGCTTACATGATCGCGCAATGAATTGCACTACATTTCAACCTGTGCCTTTTTTGACGGCTTCCCCAAACCCGAGGTCGCCGCAAGCCCCTAAGCGGAAGATCTATCTTTGTCATTTCAAATGGTTAAATCGCGCCATCTTTTTACTCACACTTCAAAACCCAGCATTCCGACATCGGCGATGGTCGCCCCCCCGTCGGCCACCAGCACCGCCCCGGTGACGAACGACGCGTCCTCCGAGGCCAGAAACTCGATGCAGCTCGCGATCTCGGAGGGATCGGCCATCCGCTTCAAAGGGTAGAACATGGTCGCGCGACGAACGGCCTCCTCCAGGCCGACGCCGGCGCGATTCCCCAGCTCCTCCATGGCCCGCTCGACCATCTCGCTTCGCGTCCAGCCCGGGCAGATGGCGTTCACCCGGATGCCCTCCGGCCCGAAGTCGCGCGCCATGGAACGGGTCATGCCCAGGAGCGCACTCTTGGTGGTGGCATAGGAGACATACTCGGGAGGCCCCACGAGCGAGGCCACGGAGGCCACGACCACGATCGCGCCGCCGCCCCGCTCGCGCATGGCCTCGATGGCGGCGCGGGCGGACAGAAGGACCCCGTCCACGTTCACCCGGAACATCTCGTGCCAGCTGTCCAGGTCCACCTCGGTCGCCGAGCCGAAGTACTCGACGGCTGCATTGGCCACCAGGATGTCCAGGCCTCCGAATGCGTCGACCGCCGCCGCCACCGCCTTGGCGCTCTGGTCCGGATCGCCCGCATCCCCCGGCACGGCCAGCCCGCCCGTGGCCTCTGCGACGGGCTCCAGCATGGCGGCGCGCCGGCCGGTAACGACCACCTTGGCGCCGGAGGCTGCAAAACGCTTCGCCGTGGCCTCGCCGATCCCGGAACCGCCTCCTGTGATCAGCGCAACCTTTCCGGTCAACCGGTTGCTCATACCGACTCCTTTCTCATCCCTGAAGAAGCCTCACTCCCACTGAAACGGAACCATGTCGTGCTCTCTCACCCAGGCCTGGGCCGCCCCGTCGTAGAAGCTCACGTTTTCATAACCGAGCACCTGCGTCAGCACGAACCACCAGCTGCTCGCATAGCCGCCCACACCGCAGTAGACGATGATCTCCCTGCATTCCGGGTCCTTACACCCCCGGGTCACGCTCGAGGCCATGGCCTCGAGGGTCTTCACATCCTTGTACGTGTAGGTACCGTCCTCGTTCGCATCCCAGATCCAGGGAGCCGGGAGGGACACGGCCGTGGGAATGTGCCCCGGCTTGCCGGCAAAAGGCTCCAGGGTCACCCCGAAGTAGACGTCCGGGTCCCTGGCGTCGACGATCCCGGCCTTGCACAGATGATCGTGGACATACGCCGTGGAGACGAACATTTCCTCCCGGACCTCTCCCTGAAACGACGTGGGGCTCCAGCCGGGGACATCCCCGGTCGTCGGGAGCCGGTCCGCCACCCATTTCGGGTGGCCGCCGTCGAGCACGGCCACGTCCTTCACCCCGGCGTAGATGAGTGTGTCGGCCACCCGGGTGGCGTCGGCCAGACCGTAGTGGGGAGGCTGGCCGGGCACCGGGGCGGTGACGATCACCACCTGTGAATCCTTCCGGATACCCAGCTTCCCGAGGGTGTCGAACAGCTGGTCCTTTTCCGGCACCTCCAGGAGAAGCTCGTCCCGCAATGCGGTCCAGGCACTGACGGGCATCTCAAAGGGCGCGTTTCTGGCGCCCGGTATGTGGGCCGCCGCATACTCCGCCTCGCTTCGAATGTCGAGGATCACCAGGGATTTCAGTTCCGCATTCTCCTGCAACCATGTCGTGGAGACGATGGGAGCGATTCTGCGGTCCGGCGGGGAGCTCTGCCCGGCGAAGACGGAACCGCCGATGAGGAATGAAGTGACGAACATGGACACGAGCAGACTCCACATGACGCAATCCTTCATGGCCCCTCCTCCTTTCCTGTGAGGTTCAACACTACGTCTGAGAACCCCTCTTTCGACTTCGATAGTAGGAGGTGAAACGCTGGGAGAACCGATCCCGGCCGAGGACGAGATCCGTCGCCAGGATGGCGGCCTTGGCCCGGGCGACGTTCACAGTGGGGCAGGTCACGCCCGAGGCGACGGCCAGGGAGAGGAAGACCTGGTTGATCAACACCCTGTCGGGCATGCCGAATGAGATGTTGCTCGCCCCCAGGGTCTGGTTCACCCCCAGGCCTTCCTTGACCTTGCGGATCGCCCCCAGGGTGGTGACCGCCGCCTGATCGTCCGCTCCCAGGGACAAAGCGAGGCAGTCGATGATGACGTCCTCACGGGGAATCCCAGCGGACTCGGCGCGCTCGACGATCCTGCACGCCACCTCGTAGCGTTCCCCGGCTGTCTTCGGGATCCCCCGGTCGTCCAAAGTGAGCCCGATGACCGCCGCCCCGTGCTCCTTGACCAGCGGAAGCAGCTCCCCCAGGGATTTCTCCTCTCCGGTGACCGAGTTCACGATCGGCTTTCCCTCGTAGACCGCCAGGGCCTCCTTCAGCGCCGCGGGCTCGTTGATGTCGATGCACAGAGGTACGTCCACCACGCTGCAGACGACCGCCACGGCCCGGGGGAGGACCGAGCGCTCGTCCAGGCCCGAGACCACCACATTGACGTCCAGAATGTCGGCGCCGGCTTCCACCTGGTCCACGGCCTC
>JAIPEI010000245.1 GCA_021737245.1 Deltaproteobacteria bacterium
CATCCTTCTCCTCTGGAGCATCCTCAGCGGTATGGCCACACCCACGGAAACCGGCGTCATTGCGTGTCTCTACACGTTCGTCCTGAGCATGATCTTCAAGGGGAAGGCGTTCCTGAGGAAGGTCCCGGAGGTGCTCATCATCTCGGCCAAGTCCTCGGGCGTGATCATGTTCATCATCGCCACGGCCACGGCGTTCGTCTGGATCATGACCGTGGAGCGGAGCGCGGTCATGCTGTCGGACTTTCTGCTGTCCCTGACGGACAACAAGTACCTGCTCCTGCTGATCATCAACGTCTTTCTCTTGATCGTGGGCGCTTTTCTGGAGCAGATCCCGGCGATGCTCGTCATTGTGCCTCTCATGGCGCCGATCCCGGCCGAGATCGGGGTGAACCCCATACATTTCGGCATCATGGTGGTGTTCAACCTGATGATCGGCATGATCACGCCGCCCATGGGCATGGCCCTCTACATCATGGGCGCGATCACGGACGTGCCCATGCGCGAGATCATCGTCTACTCCATGCGCTTTTTCCTGGCCCTGGTCTTTGCGCTGCTTCTCATCAGCTACATCCCGATCATTTCGACGTTCGTTCCGCAGATACTCGGTCTTTCCATGTACTGAATCCGCGGGCTCGGAGTTTTTCATGCTGAAACGGTTGGATCAAACGCTGGCTGTGCTCTTCAGGATCGAGCTGATCATCAGCGTGTGCACGCTCGCGGCCATCATCGTCATGAACTGCGTGAACCTGCTTTCCCGATGGATCCTGCGGAGCCCCTTCGACTGGATCCTGGAGATCTCCCTCATCCTGTTCGTCTACTCGGTGATGTTCGTGGTCCCGGTTCTATACAGGGAGAAGGATTTCATCCAGATGCACCTGCTGGAGGAGCGGCTGACCCGAAGGGGACGCATAATCCTGGGAATATTTGTGGAGCTCGCGATTCTCGCGTTCCTCCTCTACCTCCTTCCACACGCGCTGAAGCTGAGCCTCGGCCAGATCCAGACCCTTTCGAGGGGGCTCGGTCTTCCCCGCATCTGGGTGACCATCCCGGTCTCCTTCGCGGCCGCCCTCTGCATTCCCATCTGCCTCTCCAACCTGGCCCACCTGTTTCGGGACCTGCGCTCCGGGCGGGTCGGAACCGAACAGTCCTAGACTCGTGTCCATATAAACGTCGTAAAAATATCTATTATAACAAGATGTTGTCCCCTTCTTGGGAAGTGCTCTGCGATTGCCTTCGAGACAATGACGTGGTAAAGAGGTAAAGGATTGCATCAAACCGCCTCGGTGGCGAGGAATCACGGGGCGGACATCTGTTCGTTCGGCAAGCACCTCTGCGAAAATGAGTCATTGCCACGGGATCGGATATACCCGGTTTCCACACAGGGTAAGGCTTTCGCGTGGGGGCGACCTGCGCATTCGCCTGGAGACGACATGACCGAAGAGCACGATCTGAAACGCCTGGCCAGGGATCTGATCGACGAACAGAGCACCATGGCCCTGGCCACGGCCAGGGAGGGCGAGGCGTGGGCCGCTCCGGTCTACTACGTCTACTTCGAGAAGGGGTTCTGGTTCTTCTCGGCCCCGGACTCGAGGCATATCCAGGAGGCGCTGGAGAGCGGCCGGGCCTCGGCCGCCGTTTATCCATTCGTGGATTCGTGGAGGGAGATTCGGGGGATCCAGATGTCGGGCCGCGTCCGCAAGGTGAAGCCGGGGCTCGGGGCCCTGAAGGCCGTCCGGGCCTATGTGAGCAGGTATCCGTTCATCCGGGAGCTCTTCGACCCCGGGCAGGAGCTGGATCTGGAGGCTTTCGGGAAGCGGTTCCGCGTACGCTTCTACCGGTTCGAACCCGACCTCGTTTACTACATGGACAACCGGATACGGTTCGGCTTTCGGGAAGCCGTTCGCCTATGAGCGGAGAGCGGGAGAGAGGGGCCGGCACGGATATCGAAATGTCCGCGCGCCTGAAGGCGGGGATCGGGAGCCTTGAGGCCGTGATGTTCGATCTGGACGGGACGCTGATCGACTCCATTCCCACCTACTTCAGGATCATCGCAGGCATGCTCGATCACGTGGGCCTGCCGCCGGCCCCGCGGGAGGCGATGTCGGCCGCCCTCAAGAGCGGCTTCTCCGGATTTCACCACCTGGTCCCCGAGGAGATGTCCCACCGGAAGGAGGAGCTTGTCGAGGCGTTCCTAAGGGTTGGGAAAAGGATCTCCGCTCGGTTGTACCCGGGCTCGGTCACCCTGATTCCGGGCGCGAAGGAGCTTTTCCATCGCCTGGTCGATGCGGGCATACCCATCGGCATCGTTTCCTCCTCCCACGCCGGCTACATCGAAAGAAAGCTTTCCCCCCTGAAGGAGGCCGGGCTCGACAGCCTGGTGGACACGGTCATCACGCTCGAGGACACCTCCGAGATGAAGCCTTCCCCGGAGCCTGTCACGACCTGTGCGGAGCGGTTGGGTGCTGAGGCGGAGCGGTCGCTCTTCGTGGGGGACGCCGACGTGGACATCCTGGCGGGAAAACGCGCCGGAACTTACACCGCCGGGGTGCTGACCGGCGTGGACGACTACGAGACCCTGGCCGCGGAGGATCCGGACATGATCCTCCCCGGCATCCGGGACCTGATTCCCCTGTTCTGAGCGGGAATTCTCAGCGCTCGCCGTATCGCTCCGCCTTCTCCCGCTTTTCCTGTTCAAAGTCGTCCGGTGATGCGGGAAGCGAGCCCCTCACGAGGGACAGGAGTGCGTGCACGTGAGGATGGTCCTTGCCGAGGACCGGCTCCAGTGAGAGGGCGGCCCGGCCGATGGTCCGGTCGACTCCGTCCTGGATCCGCGCCCGGACCTCCTCCGGCAGGGCGCCGTACTGCTTGACCAGGTTTCCGATCCAGTCGTCCAGATACATCAGGTCCCGCGTCTCCCCGGGATAGACGTACCCTTCGAGGGCCCCGGCCGATGAAGCGAAATCGAAGATTTCCCTGTACAGGTCCATCATGCTCCTCCCGAAGGAATGCTCGGGCCCTTCCGGGTCGATGCGCGGTGAAGCGGCCACGGTCACCATGTCTCCGTCCGCGAGGCCGAGCGATGCCTTGAGGCTCGAGGCGGCCAGGATTTCGATGACCCGCTCCCCGTGGATCCGTACCTCCTCCGCCGGCAGGACAACGGCTGCGGGAATACCGTTCACTGTGACCTTCTTGACCCGGGCCGAGCAGAAGGCGGGGTCGTCGGGGACGAGCTCGAATTCCGGATCGCGCAGAAACGAATCCAACCGCTCGGCATCCTCGTCCAGCACCCGGACGTTGAGGGTGCCGGGGTAGGGCTCGTAGCCCAGCATGCGCCGGCACTGCTCCCTCACCCAGTCCACTCCCATGAAATAGGCGCCTTTTCCCGCCCCCCGTTCAATGACTCCGCGAATCTCTCCCACCGGCGAACGCTCCTTTTCTGTGTAGGTCCTGAGAGCAGCGCGCACGCGCGCTTCCGGAGAAAGCCAGGGATGCGGACCCGGCGGAATCCTACCATCTTCAGGGCCTCATGCGCCACCCCTCATCCATGCATTCCTTGCAGGAGGACCGGGCTGAAAAGAGAGGCGCCGGCTGAACGACCGAAAAAAAAAGGCCGCTGCAGTCTCCTCTGGTGCGCTCCGCTGTCTGGAACGTGAGGCTGCAACGGCCCGGTTGCGAATACCGGGGCTATTTCTTGGACATGTCCCTGCCGCAGCACATGAGGGGAACCGTGCAGGCCTCTTCTCCTCCAGCCCCGCACGAGCAGGCCTTGGTGACCTGAAGCTCCAGCCCGCAGTTTTCGCAGACAAAACGATCTCCCGGTTTCATCTCCGCACAGTTTGCCATGATTGCCTCCTATAATGGTTGTGGTTCGCCCGGCCCGGTGGACCAGGCGGTTAGAGGTGCTGTAGACTGTCCTGGGCGCGGCGTCGAAATGATACCCCATTGTCCGCAATCTTTTCACCCCGGGCAATGGGGGCCATCCTGTATCCTGGACCCAAACCTCCATGACCCGTTCAGGCCTTCGGGTCACCCCTCTGATGAAACCCCCTGTTTTTCGCCCTGCATCCCGTTCCGCTTGATGAAAAGGTGTGGAAAGGTTACCCTGCCTCCTTCGGTCGAGGTCGGACATTCTGCAGCGGGAACGGGATCTCGCGGTCGCTTTGTCGGAAGGAGAGAACGCATGCACGCGGACAGGGTTATAGAGAACGGCAGGCTGGTCAATGTCTACACCGGAGAGGTCATGGACTCCGGGGTGGCCGTCCTGGGGGACACCATCCTTCACGTGGGGGACTGCGGGCGTTTGGTCGGGCCGGAAACGGCTTTTTTCGACGCCGGGGGGGACTATCTGGTGCCCGGTTTTTTCGACGCCCACGCCCACATGGACCTGTTCTACAACCCGGCCGCGTATGCCCGGTATGTCCTGACCCGGGGCACCACCTCCCTGTTCAACGACGGCCACGACCTGGCTGCGGCCATCGGCGTGGACGGGTTTCTCCGGATGTTCGAGCGGCTCCAGGAGGGGGTCATGACCGTCCTGAGCGGAGCGCCCGCAGCCACGCCGCCCTATCCCGAAGTGGAGGGGGAAGACCTCTGGTCCACGGAGGATTTCGAGAAGGCCATGGATCGAGACTTCATACGGTCCGTGAGCGAAACGGTTTCCTACCTGCGGATCGTGGACGGGGATCCCGGGCTGCTGGAACGGTTTCGGCTCGCCCGGGGCAAGGGCAAGCTCATCGAGGGGCACACCACCGGCGCAAACTGGGATCGACTGAACGCCCTCGCGTACCGGGGCGTGCTTTCCTGCCACGAGGCCCTGCACGCGAAGGACGTGTTGAACCGGCTCCGCCTGGGCTTCCACGTGATGCTCAGGCACGGATCCATTCGTCAGGACATGGATCGGTACATGGAGGCGCTTAGAGCGATGGAGGGGTTCGACACGAGCCGGATCATGCTGGTATCCGACGGGATCTTCGCGGATCACCTCCTGGAGTGGGGCAACATGGACTGGGTGGTGGCCGAGGCCGTGCGATGCGGGCTCGACCCCGTTCGGGCCATTCAAATGGCCACCCTGAACCCGGCGCGGTACTTTAGAATGGACAACAAGGTCGGGGCGATCGCCCCGGGAAGGCTCGCCCACATCCTCGTGGTCCCCTCACTGGAGATCCCCACGCCCCGCGCGGTGTTCAGCAGGGGGGTCCTGGCTGCGGAGGAAGGAAGACTGACGATCGACGGCTTTCCGGAAACGGCGGCCGAGACGGGCAGCCGGCCGTTTGCCGTCGGCCCGCTCGAGGAGAGCACGTTTCGAATCGAGCAGGACGGCCGCAGCGGAACCGTCCCGGTGATCACCATCGTGGACCGCACCGTGACGGGAAGGGAGGACCTGGAGATCCCCGTGAAGAACGGTTGTTACGAGCCGCCCGGGCACGTGCTCCAGGCGTTCTTGATCAGCCGGGACGGCACCCGGGTCGGCAAGGGCCTGGTCAAGGGGTTCGCGCGGGGGCTGGGCGGGCTGGCCTCCACGGTGTCCCACGACACCCACGGGCTGCTGGTGCTGGGGAGCGACCCGGCCGACATGGCTGCGGCCGCAAAGGACGCCCTTTCCCGGGGAGGGGGCGTTTCCCTGGTCCAGGCCGGCAAGGTCCTGGCGCGGGTCCCGCTTCCCATCGCAGGAGTCTGCTCCACCCGGTCCGTGCCCGACCTGGCCGAGGAGATCCGCCTGCTCAACCAGGCGGTTCATGCCATGGGGAGCGGGCTTGACAATCCATTGTGGACGCTGGTCTTCCTGTCGTTTACCTCGGTGCTCCAGCTGCGCCTGACATATGCAGGCGTCTATGACGTGCGGCGGGGTGAGATCGTGTTCTAGGGTCTCGATCCCGGCCG
>JAIPEI010000246.1 GCA_021737245.1 Deltaproteobacteria bacterium
CGCACTCCTCAATGATCGGGGGCAGGAAGCCCTTTTCCGCCTCCGCGGTGCGCTCGCGCTTCACCGGGGAGACCCCGAGGGCCCTGGAGCTGGAGGAGATCCCGGGGGTCCAGGACCGCTTCGCAGAGGCCGCCGTGCGCGCGAAGACGGCCGGGTTCGACGCGGTGGAGGTCCTGGGGAGCGCCGGGTACCTGATCAGCCAGTTCCTTTCGCCGCTGACGAACCGGCGCGAGGATGAGTACGGCGGGACCCTGGAAAACCGCATGCGCTTCGGCCTGGAGGTTGTGGAGAAGGTGCGCCGGGCCGTGGGACCGGACTACCCGATCATCATGCGCCTCGCGGGAAACGACTTCATGGAGGGAGGCAACACCAACCGGGAGGCCCGGCTCTTTGCCGCGGAGCTCGAGAAGGCCGGCATGGATCTGTTCGACGTGACGGGCGGGTGGCACGAGACGCGCATCCCGCAGATCTCCTCCTTCGTGCCGCGCAAGGCCTTCACCTACCTCGCCCAGGGGATCAAGTCCGCGGTGGGTGTGCCGGTCCTGGCGAGCAACCGGGTGAACGATCCCGCCGCGGCCGAGGAGATCCTCAGGAATGGGGAGGCGGACATGGTCACCATGGCCCGCGGGCTCATCGCGGATCCCTTTCTGCCGGCCAAGGCCCTGGAGGGGCGTACCGACCGGATCACCCGCTGTATCGCCTGCAACCAGGGGTGCTTCGACGCCATCTTCGCCCTGCGCCCGGCCGGCTGCCTGGTGAACCCGATGGCCGGAAGAGAGGGGGAGGTCAGCGTCACCCCGGTCCCCACGGCCAGGAGCGTGCTGGTGATCGGCGGCGGCCCGGCCGGAATGAAGGCTGCAGTCACGGCCGCGGAGAGGGGCCACGCGGTGACCCTGGCCGAGAAGGCGCCGGAGCTCGGAGGGCAGATGCTCATGAACCGGCGCATCCCCGGACGCGGGGAGATGGTCACGGCGGCCGTGGATTTGATCGCCAACCTGTCGGCCGCGGGCGTGGAGGTGCGGCTCGGCCGGGAGGTGCAGCCGGGCGACGTGAAGGGGATCGCCCCGGACGCGGTCATCGTGGCCACCGGGGCGGCTCCGGCCTGGCCGGACATCCCGGGCGTGGGCGGGGACAACGTGGTCCCGGCCTGGGATCTCCTCTCAAAGGACGTCACCCTGGGGAAGCGGGTGGTCATCGTGGGCGGAAACGCCCTGGGGCTGGAGACGGCCCTGTTCGTGGCGAGCCAGGGGACCATCGGCCCGGAGGTGCTTCACTTCCTGGCGGCCAACCGGGCCGAGAGCTGGGAGACCCTGGAGACCCTCATGGACCGGGGGAACAAGGAGGTCACCGTTCTGGAGATGACCCGCAAGGCCGGGCAGGACATCGGACCCTCCACCCGGTGGACAGTGCTCTCGGAGATCCGGCGGCTCGGGGTCCGCGTGATCACGGAGGCCAGGGCGCTCCGCTTCACTGAGGAAGGGGTGGAGATGGAGAAGAACGGGGAGACCTCGACGATCCCGGCCGACTCCATCGTGCTGGCCACGGGATCGGAGCCCGTGAACCGCCTCGCTCAGGAGCTGGAGGGTGTGGTGCCCGAGCTCTACACGGTGGGGGACGCCAGGGAGCCCAGAAACGCCCTGGAGGCGATTCGCGAAGGGTTCGAGGCCGGATGCCGGGTGTAGAAGGGGCCTTCTCCGGCGGTCTCATCGCCCTGGGGCGGAGGAGTGTGGGGATCCTCCGGGTCGGCCGGGAGATCCGCGGGGAGATCGTGCGGCTCTGAGGCTTGGGCCGCCGCCCCTGTCAGCCCTTGCGGTGGACCATGGTGGAGGAGGCCTGAGCCGTGGGCATGATCCGCAACTGGTTCACGTTCACGTGCGGCGGCCGTGTGACGCAGAAGAGGATGGCCTCGGCCACGTCCTTTCCCTTCAGTGGCTTCATGCCCTTGTAGGTTCCCCTGGCCCTTTCGCGATCCCCGTCGAACCGGACCATGCTGAACTCGGTCTCTACGAGGCCCGGGTCCACCGTGCTCACCCGGATCGGCGTGTCCACCAGGTCCATCATCATGCCTTTGGTGATGGCGTCGACCGCGTGCTTGGAGGCACAGTAGACATTCCCGCCCGGATAGACCTCGTGGCTCGCCACTGAGCCCAGGTTCACGATGTGCCCGCGCCTGCGTTTCACCATGCCCGGCAGGACGGCCCGGCTCACGTAGAGAAGCCCCTTGACATTGGTGTCGATCATCTCCTCCCAGTTTTCGGGTCGACCCCGGTGGAGCGGTTCGAGACCCCGGCTGAGACCGGCGTTGTTGACCAGGATCTCGATACCGGTCCAGCCTCGGGGAAGGGATCGAATCGCTTCTTCTACGGCCTCGCGGTCCCGCACGTCCAGGGCCAGGGGCAGCGTCCGGGTTCCGTGCCGGCGTTCGAGCGAAGAGCAGAGCCTCCGGACGCGGTCCCGGCGCCTCGCCACCAGGATCAGGGCCGCACCTTCACGGGCGAACCCTTCCGCGCATGCACGACCGATTCCGGAGGATGCCCCGGTGATGAGCGCGATCTTCTTGCTGAGCTGTCCCATGCCGTCTCCTTGAATCCGTATCGTCCTGTTACTTGATGCACACCTTCCGGACCTGTGCGAAGTCCGTGATTCCCAGGAAGACCTTGCGGATCCCGTCCTGCATCAGGGTGGTCATGCCGTCCTTGACGGCCTGGCCTCGAATGTCCTCCATCTTGGCCCGGCCCTGGATGAGCCCCTTGATCTCGTCCGTCCCGTACAGCAGCTCCATGATGCCGGTGCGGCCCTTGTATCCGCTGTTCCCGCACTTTTCACACCCCTTCGCCCGGTACAGGGTGAGGTCGTCGGAGTAAGGGATGCCCAGGGCATCGAACCTCCCTGCATACGCCCGGGCCAGGTGGTCGTACTCGTCCTGCTCCGGGTGGTAAGGCTCCCTGCAGTCCTTGCAGAGGGTTCGGACCAGACGCTGGGCCAGCACGCCGAGGAGGGCGTCGGCGAAGTTGAACGGGTCCATGCCCATGTCCAGGAGCCGCGTGATGGTCTCGGGGGCGCTGTTCGTGTGCAGGGTGCTGAAGACCAGGTGACCGGTGAGGGAGGCCTCGATGCCCGTGGCCACGGTCTCGTGGTCGCGCATCTCACCCACCATGATGACGTCCGGATCCGCCCGCAGGAAGGCCCGCATGGCTGCTGCGAAATCGAACCCGATCTTGGGAAGCACCTGGACCTGCCGGAGTCCCTTCTGGGTGATCTCCACGGGATCCTCGGCCGTCCAGATCTTGGTCTCCTTCTTGTTGATGTGGGCGAGCGCCGAATGGAGCGTGGTCGTTTTTCCGCTCCCGGTGGGGCCTACGACCAGGAAGATTCCGTAGGGCTTGGTGATGCACTCCAGCAGCATGCCGTAGTCCCGCTCACCCATGCCCATCTTGTCCAGGGGGATCGGCTCCCCCGCCGCCAGGATGCGCATGACCACGTCCTCTTCTCCGCCCACCGTCGGGATGGTCGCCACGCGGAGCTCGATGTCCAGGGGCGAGTATCGCTTGAATCGGATCTTTCCGTCCTGGGGCTTTCGGCGCTCGGAGATGTCGAGATCGGACATGATCTTGATCCGGGATGCGACCGCCTTTTTGTAGTGGGAGGGAATGGTCTGGTAGACCTGGCAGGCCCCGTCGATGCGGAACCGGATCTCCGCACCGTACTTGCCCGGGTAGGGCTCGATGTGAATGTCCGAGCAGCCTTTCTTGTGGCCGTCCGTAATGATCTTGTTCACGAGCTTGACGATGGTGCTGTCGTCCTCGGTGATCATGTCGACGCCGTCGTCGAACTCGATCACCTCCTCGCCGGAGTCCAGCTTGCCGATGAGGTCGTCGATGGACCCTTCCTCTCCTCCTTTGGCCTCCGGAATCCCGTAGAAGTAGTCGAGAAACCGGAGAATATCCTCCCGCAGGCCGACGGCGAACTCATACCGCTCCGCCGGGATCAGAGACTTGACGCTGTCGATCTTGTCCAGCCGCTGGGGGTTGTCCAGGAGGATCTTGACCTTTCCGTCCTGTCGTTCGAGGGGGACCCAGAGATTGCGTTTCAGGTAGACCTGTTTGAGGCGGGTCAGAAGCTCCCCGGGGATCGGGAGGCTGTCGTCGAAGGGAACGTAATCGCAGTTGTAGAACTCGGCAAGGGACTGCCCGATGTGCTCCTTCTTGACGCTCATCTCCTCCATGAGCACGGACTCGATGGGGAGCTTCCGCTCCCGGCTCAGGGTGACCGCGTCGGAAAGCTCCTTTTCGGTGACGATGTTGTTGTTGATCAGGTAGTCGAACTTGGTCCGCTTGGTGGACTGCTGGGTGAGCTTGCGCTGGTTGAAGAAGGCGATGCCCAGCACCTTGGCCATCTCGGTGGCGGAGCTCTGGTCCTCCAGGGTGAACCGGTCCCCCGTCTTCTTGTTGACGAGCTGGAGCACCCCGATCACGTACTTCTTGTAAAAGATGGGCACGGAGAGGATGTGCCTTGTGACGTATCCGCTGTTCTCGTCCCAGCGCTTGTCAAAGGTGAGGTCCTTGTTGATCATGGCCAGCTCGCGCTTGTCGTAGGCATTAACGATGTTGGTGATCTGCGCGTTGTTGGCCGTGTAGCCGGCGATGCTGCCGTTGTCGATGGGGACCCGGATTTCGCCGGGCAGGTCGCCGGCCTTGAACCGGGAGTAAATCTCCTTGCGCCTGCCGTCCACCACGTAGATGGTGATCCTGTCCGCGTCGAAGAGGCTCAGGATCTGGTCCTTCATGTTGATGAGGATCTCGTTGATGTCGCGTGCGGAATGAATCTGGTTGGCGATGTCGTTCAGGGCCTTGTAGTACGTGACCTTGTCGTCTCCGGAGTAGTTCGTCGCCGTCTCGGCCATGGCTGCACCCTTGCACCCGCTCCCTGGAAGGCGGGGGAAATGGATTGATAAGACGGATGCCTCATTCAAGCGGCAAAAATGATTTGACGGCTTCGCAAAAACCCGGTCAGCCGCCGCTGGAAACGATATAACCTATTGAAATCATACTGGCAGATCTCTAGGTTGAGGACTTCTTGCGAGTCAATCATTATCTCACAACTCCGGGAAAAGATAAACCCGAAATCCCGGCCGGGATCGGGTCCCGAGGCGCATCCGGGGAACGCGCGGGAGGGTGAGCGGAGGACCGGTTCACGCGTGCACGCCGGTGGACGGTTCTGGAAAAGCCTTGACAGGCAAGGCGTTCGGGAGTAGGCTTCATCCTGGTTTCACACACGGCGCACGCCTTCTCCCATCGCACGCGACGGCTCATTCTCCTCTCGTTGATGTGTGTTGCAGCTCCACCGGATCTCAACGGACCCGACGCCTCTTCTCCACTCGCACCAGCCCCGTTTTGCCGCGCCGGCGGGTTCCGGACATCCCTGCGGAAGATGATTCGCGGGGATCCGCCCGCCGTTCCATTCGTGGTCATTTCCCAGGCGGACCTGCAAAGGTGGGGGCCGCAGGTCCCGAAGAGTCACTCACTGACCAGGAAAAGGAGGGGTTATGGACGTGAAAAAGATCTTTTTGCCCGAGTCTGAGATGCCGCGCCAGTGGTACAACATCCAGGCGGACATGCCCACCCCGTTGGAGCCGCCCCTGCATCCGGGGACGGGTCAGCCCGCGGGACCGGACGACCTGGCGCCGATCTTTCCCATGAACCTGATCGAGCAGGAGGTGAGCACGGAGCGCTGGATCGACATCCCGGAAGAGGTCCTGGAGAGGTACGCGATCTGGCGGCCGAGCCCCCTCTACCGGGCGTTCAACCTGGAGAAGTATTTGGAGACCCCGGCGAAGATCTACTTCAAGAACGAGGGCGTGAGCCCGGCCGGGAGCCAC
>JAIPEI010000247.1 GCA_021737245.1 Deltaproteobacteria bacterium
AACCTCGATCTGCTGGGCACCCTGCCCATCGGTCCTGTTCTGGTTCGCCTGGGAGATCAGGGCGTTCTGAAGTGCATGGACGTCAACACGTCCCGTTTTGCCCGGGCGTTCAACGAGGTCGTTGATGCGGTTCTCCGGAAGGAGGCTGCGCCGGCTCCGGAAAAGCCATTCATGGAGGAGAGAAAGGAGATGGACATGGAAAAGTTGGTGTTCGCCGTCCCGGTTGCCGGCGGCAAGCTGTGTGCGCATTTCGGTCATTGCGACCAGTTTGCCCTGGTGGAGACCGAGGATGGAAAGATCAGGGAGACCAGGATGCACACGCCCCCGCCGCATGAGCCGGGCGTGCTTCCGAAATGGCTCAGCGAGATGGGGGCCCATGTCATCATCGCGGGCGGCATGGGTGCGAGGGCCCAGGACCTGTTTCAGGAAAGCGGGATCAAGGTGATCATAGGCGCGCCCATGGATGCTCCCGAGGCGCTGGTCAACCAGCATTTGTCCGGCGCCCTGGTGACCGGGGACAACATCTGCGATCACTGAGAATGTACAGGTGCCTCTGAAAGGAGAGTCTCGATGGAAAGAGTGGCGATCGTCGGATGCGGCGCGTACATGGACAGTGGGTACGGCTGTCCCGGAGAGTGGCGATGTCTGAAAGCCGCAGCTCTGGGAGAGGGGGCGTTCGAGAACCCGGCCCAGGTCGTGTCCTTTGTGAAATGCCACTGCCCGGGCAGGACCCTGGTGCCGAACCTGGGTATGGCCGCGAAGCTTTCGGAGATCAAGCCGGACGCCGTGTACCTGAGCAGCTGCCTGGTCAATGCCAAGCCGGGATGTCCCTATGCCGGCGCCGATGAGCTGGCGGAGATCATCCAGAGCAAGACAGGCATTCCGGTCATCAAGGGGACACACGATTACCATTAACTGCGGCCCTTCACGGATGATAGCCGGATCCTGACGGCGGTGTGTCACGGCAGGCGCCCTGAGTGTTTGCCGGCCCGGGTTCCGGCCCCCGCCCCCGACGGAGGTCGGGCGAGCGGTGGTTTTCCGGAAAAGCGGGTGCAAACCGCCGTGACCGGTGTCATTCGGTGCGGGTGACCGCACGGGAGGAAACGTCATGCCTGTACAGGGAAAAGGATCCAGCGGAAGCGGTGGCGGAGGACAGGGTGCACCGGGACAGGGGCGAAACGCGCCGGGCCAGGGTCGCGGAATGGGCGGCGGCCGTGGCATGGGGGGCGGCAGGGCCCTGGGTCCCGGAGGCGACTGTGTCTGCCCCGGCTGCGGCCACACGGCGCCGCACGAGCGGGGCGTACCCTGCTTTGAGGTCAAGTGCCCCAAATGCGGTGGTTACATGACGAGGGGGCGGAATTGATTCTCTCCATTGCGAGCGGTAAAGGCGGAACAGGAAAGACCACCGTGGCGACCAATCTTGCCCTGGCCCTGGGGGGCGGTGTACAGCTCCTGGACTGCGACGTGGAGGAGCCCAACGCCGCGCTTTTCATCGGACCGGAATGGACCAGGGAGGAGACCTTTTACGCCATGGTCCCCGAGGTGGATGAAGACGCCTGCAGCCGATGCGGGCAGTGTGCCGAGCTCTGTCAGTTCAAGGCGATTTCGGTGTTCGGGGACACCATTCTCACCTTCCCGGAGCTCTGTCACAGCTGTGGCGGATGCGTACGGGTGTGTCCGGAGAAGGCGGTGACGGAGGTGGGCCGGCCGCTGGGGATGATCCGCACGGGAAACCGGAACGGCCTGGCTTTTGCGGACGCCGAGCTCAACGTGGGGGTGGCTTTTGCTCCTCCCCTGATCCGAAAGGTTCGGTCTGAAACGCTTTTGGACAGGACGGTCATCATCGACGCACCCCCCGGAACCTCCTGCCCTGTGATCGCGGCGATCAAGGGAACGGACTTCGTGCTGTTGGTCACGGAGCCCACGCCGTTCGGGCTCAGTGATCTGAAGCTCGCGGCCGAGGTGGTCCGCATACTGGACATGCCATGCGGCCTGGTCATCAACCGAACAGGCGAGAAATACGAGGATGTGCATGCATTCGCCGAGGAGAAGGAGATTCCCGTCCTCATGGAAATCCCCTTTGACCGGAGGATCGCCGAGGCCTACTCGCGCGGAGAGCCCATGGTCGCCGGAATGCCCGAGTGGCGGGAACGGTTTCTGGACCTGTACGAGCGCATCGTCAATATCGTGGAGCATCGGAACCCGGAGCGGAATGTATGAACGAGCTCGTGGTGATCAGCGGCAAGGGAGGAACCGGAAAGACGAGCCTGATGGCGGCTTTTGCCGCCCTCGCCGGAGATGCGGTATTGTGCGATGCGGACGTGGACGCTCCGGATCTGCACCTGATCCTGGATCCTTCGACTCGGTTTCAAACCCCTTTTCAGAGCGGGAACACGGCGCAGATCCGCCAGGAGGACTGCACCGGGTGCGGTCTGTGCCGGGACCTCTGCCGATGGGACGCCGTCAGGGAGGACTTTCGAATCGACCCGCTGGACTGCGAGGGATGCGGCGTCTGCGTCTGGTTCTGTCCCGAGAAGGCCATCGACTTCCCCCCGAACGTCTGCGGCGAGTGGTTCGTCTCGGACACCCGTTTCGGCACCATGGTCCACGCAAGGCTTGCGCCGGCCGAGGAGAACTCGGGCAAGCTGGTCGCTCTCGTGCGCCAGGAGGCCCGAAAGATCGCAGAGACCGAGGGCCGGTCCCTGCTGCTCACCGACGGCCCGCCGGGCGTGGGGTGCCCGGTGATCGCTTCGCTGGGAGGGGCTGCGGCCGCTCTGGTGGTGGCGGAGCCTACGGTGTCGGGCGTGCACGACCTGGACCGGGTCGCCGACCTGGCGTCCTTCTTCAAGGTTCCGGTCATGGTATGCGTGAACAAGGCGGACATCAATCCGGAGACCGCTGAAACGATCCGCAGAACGGCGGAGCAAAAAGGCCACACCTTTGCAGGGTCGATCCCCTTCCACGAGGACTTCACCCGGGCCATGATCCAGAAGCAGAGCATCGAGGAGTACGCACCGGAAGGCGAGGCTGCGGCTGCGGTGCGCGCCCTGTGGCGGCGGATCGTGGAGCAAATGGGGTCAGGTCTTGAATTTTGACTGATCTTCCAGGCTCCGGGGGGTAAGGCCTTCCTCCGTTTCCTCATCCCCTCCGACCCCGGATCGCGCAGCCCGCAACAAACCATTGAGGGGACACCGTCTGCACCTGGAGGATGGTTCCGGGTCACCTCCGCTGATCAAATGCGGCTGCTTTCCGTAGGGCGGTTTTTTACCCCCGCCCTGCTGCCAAGGGGTCGCAAAGGATCAAGCCGGTTCCTCTTGCCCCGCGCGGAGCCGGTTCAGCCGCTCGTAGATCCCGCCCAAGGCCATGAGCTCCTCGTGGGTCCCCTTCTCCCGGATGCGCCCAGACTGCATGACGAGGATCCGGTCGGCCTCGCGAATCGTGGAGAGCCTGTGCGCCACCACGATCGTGGTCCGGCGACGGGAGATCCGGGTGATCGCCTCCTGGATCAGCCGCTCCGTCTCGGGGTCCACGCTGGATGTGGCCTCGTCGAGGATGAGCACACCCGGGTCGCCGGCCAGGGCCCGGGCAAAGGAGAGGAGCTGCCGCTCTCCCACGGAGAGCGTGGCTCCTCCCTCCCCGATCTCGTGATAGAGGCCTTTCCGGAGGCGGCCCACGAAGTGGTGGGCGTTCGCTTCGCGCAGGGAACGCTCCACGTCCGCATCCGACACCTCCTGCCGGCCGAGGGCGATGTTGTCGTACAGGGTCCCGGCAAAGAGAAACACGTCCTGCATGACGAGACCGATGCGTTTCCGCAGGATTTCTCTCGGCCATCTTCGCACCTCCACGCCGTCGACCAGGATCTCCCCCTGTCCGGCCTCGTACAGCCGTTCGACCAGGTGGATCAGGGTCGTCTTCCCGCTTCCGGTGGGACCGACCAGGGCGATCATCTCGCCGGGCTGCACCCTGAAGGAAATGTTCCTGAGTACGGGCTGTTCCGTCTGGTACCCGAAGGTCACATCCCGGAACTCCAGGGCCCCGGTCAAACGAGCGGGCCGCTCGGTCTCCTCAGGATCAGGCGTCTCCTCCTCCGGGTGGTCCATGAACTCGAAGATCCGTTCGGTGGAGGCCATGGCCGCCTGCATGATGTTGTACTTTTCGCTCAGGTCCCGAATGGGCTTGAAGAACATCTGCATGTAGCTCACAAAGGCCACGAGGGAGCCGAGCGAGAGCTGCTCCCGCAGCACCTGTCCGCCGCCGTACCAGAGGAGGAGTGCCACGGCGAAGGAGGCAAGGAGCTCCATCAGGGGCATGAACACGGCGAAGATGCGGATCTGTTTGATGCCGGCCAGGTAGTTCTCATGGTTGATGGCTGCAAACGCCCTCATCTGCTCCGCCTCGCGGGCGAAGAGCTGGATGATGCGCATGCCGGTGATCCGTTCCTGGAGAAAGGCGTTCAGCTTTGCGATCTTCTGCCGAAGCTCCCGGAAGGCCTCCCGGGCCATGGTGCTGAAGAGAAGCGTGAAACCGAAGATCAGGGGCAGGAGGGCGAAGCAGACCAGGGCCAGCTTCCAGTTCAGGGCGAGGAGAATGACCACGATACCCAGCAGGAGGAACAGGTCCTTGAACACGGTGACCAGGACGGACTTGAACAGCTCGTTCAGGTTCTCGATGTCGTTGGTCGCCCGGGTGACGAGGCGGCCCACGGGGTGGCGGTCGAAGAACCGCATGGCCTGACCCTGCATCCGCTCGAAGAGCCGGAGCCGGATGTCGTGCATGATGAACTGCCCGGTCTTCTCCAGGAGCACGTGCTGGACATAACCGAAGGCGAAGGCCAGGGCGAGAATCACGAGGATGAGCATGCCGATCCCGGCCACGCCCCGCAGGTCCTCGTGCCGGATCCGGGCCAGGTCCGAAGGATCCAGACGGTTCAGAACGTCCAGGGGGACCGCAAGCCCGCCTCCTTCCAGGACGAACGCCCGGCCGGAACGGTCCGCGTCCCCCAGCGCGGCGGCCCGCTCTGCGGGCACCCGGTAGTATCGCTCCGGCGAAAGGGCTCCGGCTTCCCGCAGCCGGTAGACGGTCCTGGGGTCCAGGGATTCCAGCGAATCGCCGGAGATGAGCCCGAAGCGGCTGTTTTCGCCCGGTTCGATGAGACGGGCATGGAACTCCGGCTCCGGCAGGTTCGGGCGCTCCAGCTCGATCCGGTACCAGGACGCCAGGATGTACCGGTCGATGGCCACTTTGGAGAGGTAGGGCGGCGCCAGGTCCAGGGCCGTCACCGCGAGCGTCAGCAGAAGCGCCCACAGAATGATCCGGCCGTAAGGCCGCGCAAAGGGGAGGAGACGCCTCAGGAGCCTCAGGTTGTAAGGCTTCCCGAGCTCTCCCTCTTCCATATATCCGTACTCGCCGTACATGGCTCTCCTCAGGGGGTGTTCGATCCCGGCTCAGGAGCCGGGATCTTCCAGCTGGCGCTCCAGGCTGCGCCTCGTGTACAGCGCGGCGTACGCCCCGCCGGCTTCCATGAGGCCCGCATGATTCCCTTCCTCCACGAGCCGGCCCCGTTCCAGGACGAAGATCCGGTCGGCCCGGCGGATCGTGGAGAGCCGGTTGGAGACGAAGAGCGTCGTGAGACCGGCGCGCCGGGCCAGGATGCGGTTCAGGATGCGCGATTCGGTGCGTGTGTCCACCATGGACAGCGCATCGTCCAGGATGAGCACGGGCCGGTTCGAGACCAGGGCCCGTGCAATGGTCAAACGCTGCCGCTGGCCGCCGGAGAGCGAAAGGCCCCGCTCTCCGACGAGCGTGTCGAGCCCCCGCTCGAGTTCCTGGAGCTCTTCATAGAGCTGAG
>JAIPEI010000248.1 GCA_021737245.1 Deltaproteobacteria bacterium
AACGCAACCCCAGGCGGAAGTGCTGCTCGATGTCTTTCTGAGGCGTGTTGTGAAAGTAGCGGGTGGATGCCTGCTCCATGAGGGAGAGGCTCTTTTTCTTGGGGTGGTCCTTGATGACAGCCTTGTAGAGCCGATCCTTCCG
Source organism: Deltaproteobacteria bacterium (assembly GCA_021737245.1). GTDB lineage: Bacteria > Desulfobacterota > DSM-4660 > Desulfatiglandales > HGW-15 > JAIPEI01. The sequence goes on from JAIPEI010000248.1 coordinate 143, forward strand.
GTCGCGTAGCCTCGTGGTGGCGTGCGGAGTCGCGAGCCTTGCGCGTTCCAGGACCTTCCGGACCTTGGAGTAGAGCTCCCTGTGGAGTGTGATTTTCCAGTCGCTGGAGGCCGTCGGGCCCGTGGCGAAACAGTCCGCCACGGTCAGGAGGAAAAGATGGTCGAGGAGAGAGAGGTGCTGGATCGTCTGGGCCATCTGCACGGCCGTCTTTTCGTCGTTCAGGTCCCGCTTCTGACTCGTGTTCACGAGAAGGAGGTGGTTTTCCACGAGAAAGGAGACCGTTCGAGTCCCTTCCCCGGAGATTCCCAGCCGCTCCAGGATGCGTGGAACGATCCCGGCCCCTTTCCGGGCATGATCGCCGCGGTAGCCCTTGCCGATATCGTGGATCAGCCCGGACAGGTAGAGCCAGCGGGGATGCTCCAGGTTGTCGAAGGCCTTTTTGAACTCGGGCCACGAATCGTCGAACGCGCCCTTGGAGATGTCGTAAAGGATCTGAAGGGTGCTCAAGGCGTGGAGGTCCACCGTCTCCACGTGATAGTATCCGAACTGGGAGAGGTGGCGAATCCGCTTGAACTCCGGAATGAACAGGCCGATCAAGCCGATTTCGAGGGCCAGCCGAATGATCTTCGGGTTCCTGGGCTCCAGGATCAAATCCAGAAAGAGCTTCCGGGCCTCTTCCATTTCGGCGAGGCGTTTCCCTTCGTACACCAGCTTCTTCTGTGCTTCCCAGGTGAAGCCGGATCCCATGGAAAGGCCCATGCGGTTCGCTTCCCTGAAGGCCCTCAGCACGACCAGAGGGCTCCTGCTCGAAAGGCCGTCCCCGTCGAGAACGAGGTTGCCTTTGTGAACCTGGAACTCCCCCGAAACGCGGTCCGGATCGGGCTCCGGAGGCATGGGAAGGATGGTGTCCAGTGCTTTGGTCAGAAACTGCTCCCGGCCGTACCGAATCCGGTTCAGGTGGAGATACAGGTTTCGCATGAATCGTTCGGGCCCGGTGCTGTAAGGGCGGTCGTTGTAACCGAGGGTCCTTGCGATATCCCGCTGGTGGGGGATGAGGAGTCGATCCTCCCGGCGCCCGGAGAGGAGGTGGAGATGATTCCGGATCTTGAGCAGGAAGCCCTTGGAGTAGATCAGCTGGCTGAGCCCGAAGTGGGAAAAATCGGGGAGCTTCTTGATCTGCCCCAGCCGCTCGGTTCCCAGGAAAAGGCGGCTGATCCAGGCCATGAAATGGAGGTCTCTAAGGCCGCCGAGCCCCTCTTTGATCTCGGGCTCCACGAAGAAGTCCACCCCGCCGTACTTCTTCTCCCGCTTCTCCTGGTAAAGGAGAAACCGGTTGAGAAGACCTTCCCGGTCACGCCGCATTTCCTCCAGGACGGAGCTGCTGAAGGAGCGGAAAAGCTCCTTGGCCCCCAGGATGAACCGCAAATCCATCGTAGAGGTCAGAAACGAGAACTCGTCCCGGATCAGGCGCAGGCAGCCCTCGAGGGTCAGGAAGGTGTAGCCCAGCTCGAGGCGTGCATCCCAGATCGGGTACAGCGCCCTTGCAATCTCCTTACGCAGCTCCTGTGGCAGGGTTTCCTCGTGGATGATCATCAGATCCAGGTCGGAGCCGAAGCAGAGCTCCCTCCGGCCGTAGCTTCCCGTTGCGATCACCACAAAAGGGAGCCCGGATTCTCCGCTCCAGCGGCTCAATCCGGCATCCAGAAACAGGCGCTGAAGGAACCGGTCCACCAGCTCCGTGTACCGGCGGGTGGTGTGAACACCGAACCCCCGGGCGGTCTCCCCCCGTGCGAGGGAATCCCTGCCGCTCAGAAACCGCCGGACAGTCTCGCCCGCTGTGTTCACGGTCGTGAAAGGTATCTCTTGGCGGGCATTTAGATGGCGTCCTCGTCTTCCTCTCCCGTGCGGATGCGGAGGGCCTTCTCCACGGGCACGATGAAGATCTTCCCGTCCCCGATCTCACCGGTGTGGGCGGCCTCCCTGACGGCCTCCACCACGCGGGGAACGAGCTCGTCCGGAACAACCATCTCGATCTTGATCTTGGGAACGAAGTCGACGACGTACTCGGCGCCCCGGTAGATCTCCTTGTGTCCCTTCTGCCTTCCGAAACCTTTGACCTCGGAAACGTTCATGCCGCCCACGCCCAGCTGGAGCACGGCCTCTTGGACGTCGTCCAGCTTGAAGGGTTTGATGATGATCTCGATTTTTTTCATGGCATCCTCTTCCTCATGAGCGTGTGCATGTTCGGTTCTTTCACGGCTTCGGTCCGATTGTCGTCATCGTAGGCTTCCTTCGGCGGTCGTGTCAACGGGATTTGCGACCGTCGACGGCCCGCACGAAGGCGGCGGAGAATGGGCTTGAGTGAAACAGAAAACTACATTTTTGTCAAATTCTATCATGCTATGTACGTTTTTGTCGCCGGCAGAGGGTTGCGGCCGGAGCGCTTCCCCGCAAAGTTGTAGAATATTCAGCCAAAATCAGATGAGTTCCCGCTGGCATGTGGATTGCTCCCGGTGGAAGGAAACCAAGAACAAAGGGAGGATTCCATGAATGCAGCGGACACGGGTTTCATCCTGATCTCAGCCGCTCTGGTCATGCTCATGACGCCGGGGCTCGCCCTGTTTTACGGGGGCATGGTACGCAGAAAGAACGTCCTGGGGACCCTGATGCAGAGCTTTATCGTTCTGGCGGTCGTCACACTGGAATGGGTCCTCTGGGGCTACTCCATGGCCTTCGGGCCCGACCACGGGGGGGTGATCGGCGGGCTCGACTGGTTCGGGCTGACCGGGGTCGGCATGGAGCCAAGCCCGGATTACGCGAGCACCATTCCGCATCAGGCGTTCATGATCTTTCAGTGCATGTTCGCCGTCATCACACCCGCCTTGATCACCGGGGCCTTTGCCGAGCGCGTGAAGTTCAGCGCTTTCCTTCTCTTCACCCTGGCCTGGGCCACCCTGGTCTACAACCCGCTGTGCCACTGGGTTTGGGGGGTGGGGGGGTGGATGGGCGGCATGGGAGCGCTGGACTTTGCCGGCGGAACCGTCGTGCACATCAGCTCGGGTATCTCGGCGCTGGCCGCCGCTCTCTTTATCGGGCGCAGGGTGGGCTGGGGAAGCACGGCATTCATTCCCCACAACCTGCCCATGACCGTAACGGGAGCGGCCATCCTCTGGTTCGGCTGGTTCGGTTTCAACGCGGGAAGCGCCTTGGCCTGCAACGGGCTTGCGGCCGGTGCGTTTGTCGTGACCCACGCGGCCTCGGCTGCGGCCGCCGTCTCGTGGATGGTCGTGGAGTGGTTCCACCGGGGGAAGCCGACAACACTGGGTGTCGCCACCGGCGCTGTGGCCGGCCTCGTGGCGATCACGCCGGCGTCGGGCTTCGTCGGCACGGTGCCCGCGCTCGTCATCGGTCTCTGCGCCGGTGGGATCTGCTACGGCGGGGTGCTCCTGAAGACGGCCCTGGGATACGACGACTCCCTGGACGTGGTCGGAGTCCACGGCCTGGGGGGGACCTGGGGGGCACTGGCCACGGGGCTGTTCGCCAGCACCGCGGTCAACCCGGACGGGGCGGATGGTCTGTTTTTCGGAAACCCGGGCCAGCTCTGGATCCAATTCGTCTCCGTGGCCGCCACCATGGCGTTCGCGTTTGTCATGACCCTGCTGATCCTGAAGGCGGTCGATCTCCTCGTCGGCGTCCGGGTTCCGCGGGAGGACGAGGAAAAGGGCATGGACCTGGTGCTTCACAACGAGACGGGGTACACCTTGTGAATTGTGAAGGCCCGTCATCCGCAGAGGGCCTTTCGGGGAGTGCACAATGGATCAAAGGTTGCGCCGGCGTCATTACGCAAGGAGCTGAACCATGAAGAAGATCGAGGCCGTTATCAAGCCGTTCAAGCTGGACGACGTCAAGGACGGACTTTCGGGGCTCGGTGTCCAGGGACTCACAGTGAGCGAGGTGAAGGGGTTCGGGCGTCAGAGAGGGCATCGGGAGATCTACCGGGGTGCGGAGTACCAGGTGGATTTCGTCTCCAAGATCAAGATCGAGGTGGTGGTGGCGTCCGACCTGGTTCCGGATGCGGTGGAGGTGATCAAGGAGAAGGCCTGGACAGGACAGATCGGGGACGGGAAGATCTTCATCTTCCCGGTCGAGGAGGTGATTCGGATCCGGACCGGGGAGATCGGGGAGGAGGCGATTTGAACTGCAGGTGTTCAGCGAACCACCAGCTGCGAATCAAAGCAGTTCAAGACAACATTCCAGGGAGGGCGGTGGGATGCCATCCGTGCTCGAAGAGCTCAGAGAATCCAGGGAAAAGCTCATTGCCTCCTTCCGGGCAGGCGGCGTCTCGTCGGCGTTCCACGAGACGTACACGGAGATGGTGGATCACTACTTCCGGCGGAGCCTGGAGGAGAGCCGCGCCGGCCGGCGCTTGTTCCATGCGCGGACCCCGTTTTCCCTGGTCGCGGTGGGCGGGTACGGGAGGGCCGATCTGTGCCTGGGATCGGACATCGACCTCCTGGTGCTCTTCTCCTCGAAGGTCCCCCGGGAGGCCAAGCCCCTCGTGGAGGAGATCCTTTTCCCCCTGTGGGATCTGGGGTTCGATCTGGGCTATGCCGTACGCTCCCTGAAGGAGTGCGTGCGCCTGGCAAAGACCGACTTCGAGGTGTTGACCGCGCTGCTGGACGCCAGGTTCGTCTGCGGCGACTCCCCGCTGTTCCTGAAGTTGCTGGAGCGCATTCAGGTCGAGGTGGTCGCCAGGAAGCGGGAACGGTTCGCGCGCCGGCTCAAGGAGGCGGATCATGTCCGCATGGAAACCATCGGGGACGCCAGCCATCTGCTCGAGCCCGATCTGAAAAAGGGCATCGGCGGTCTTCGAGACGTCCATCACATGGCATGGCTGTCGAGGGTCCTGTTCGGTCTGGCGTCGCTGAAGGAGCTGGAGACCACGGGGCGGCTCAGTCATCCCGAGTACCTGGATCTCCAACAGGCTGCAATGCTTATCCGACGGGTCCGGAACCATTTGCACGACCTGTCCAGGAGAAAGAACGACCGGCTGATGTTCGAGTTCCAGCCGGAGATCGCCCGCAGGCTCGGATATCGGGACCGGCCCGGCTTTCCGGCCGTGGAGCAGTTCATGGGAGACCTGCACGCGGCCATGGCCACCGTCAAGACCCTTGGAAGGGTGGTGAGGGCGCCCTTCCCTCCCGATGGGACGGGCGGCCCTTCCGGAAAGGTCCTGCAGGGGCTTCCGCAGGGGTTGATGATCCGCGGAAACGAGATCCGGTTTCAATCCGCTGCATCCGTACTCGAGAACCCATTGCTTCTGATGCGTGCCTTCGAGGCGAACGCGCGGACCGGTGCATCCCTTTCACTGGAAACCCTGCGGCTCGTTCGGGAGTTCCTTCCGCTCGTGGACGACGCCTTCCGGATCTCCGAGGCCGCGTCCCGGGGGTTCCTGGACGTGCTCCGGTCAAACCGGGCTGCGGAGACACTGGACCGGATGTTCGAAACCCGGTTTCTGGATGCCTACATCCCGGAGTTCGGGCCCATCCGGGATCGGGTCCAGTTCGACACCTACCACCTGTTTCCCGTCGGGCGTCACAGCCTGGAGACGGTCCGAGCGCTCAAGCAGGTGGCCCGGCAGGAGGAAATCCTGCTCTCCGGCGTCTACCTGGACCTCCCGGATCCCGAGCTGCTCCTGCTTGCAGC
>JAIPEI010000249.1 GCA_021737245.1 Deltaproteobacteria bacterium
CTGGAAGAGACCCGTCAGATCGGGGGCTGTCCGACCGGGGAGGCCAGGGTGAGCAAGGGGTACCGGCTGCCGGCCGAGTGGGTCATCCACACCGTGGGTCCGGTCTGGCGCGGGGGGCACAGGAACGAGGAAGGGTTGCTCGCCTCCTGCTATCGGAGCAGCCTCGAGGCCGCGGTCGCCGCCGGCGCCCGCACCATCGCCTTTCCGGGCATCAGCACGGGGGCGTACGGGTTCCCCTTGGAGCGGGCCACGGAGATCGCCATGGAAGAGACCAAGCGCTTTCTCGATGGGAAGCCTCCCTTGGACAAGGTGGTGTTCGTCTGCTTCGGGGATCGGGCCTTTAAGACCTACCGGGACGTATTCGACCGGGTCTTCGGGGCGTGATGTGCTCCCTCAGACCGTTTCCTCGTCGTCTTTCAGGAAGAGGGCGTGGTACTCCTCTTCGGAGAGGCACTTCTTGAGGAGGTCTCCGAGCAGGGAGAACAGGGCCTCCAGGTCGTCGTCGCTCATGCGCTGCTTCATGATCGCCATGAGCTCGTCATCCGAAAACTTCTGCAGGTAGTAGACCACGGTGTTCTCGTCGGTCTCGCGGTCCAGGCCGAAACCGACAAGCCCGTCGTACTCTTCCACGAACCGGTGGCTGTGCTTGGTCATACAGGCTCCTCGTTCTCGCGCGATGGAGGTCCGCCTTTCCTGAGCGGAATCACCCGGCCCTCCGCTTGCGCTTTCCGCCGCCTGCCCGGACCAGGATCAGCTCGGCCACGATGCTGACCGCGATCTCTTCGGGCGTCTCGGCCCCGATGTCCAGCCCGATGGGGGCGTGGACCCGGTCCATCTGCTCCCGCTCGAAGCCCTCTTCCTGCAGGCGATCGTAAATGATACGGATCTTGCGGCTGCTGCCGATCATGCCCACGTACCGCGCCTCGGAGCGGAGGGCCTGCTCCAGGACGGTTTTGTCGTGGATGTGTCCCCGCGTCACGATCACGAGGTAGGAGGACGAATCCACGGGAAGCTGCTCCAGGAGGCCTTCAAACGGCGCCCGCTTGACCTCCCGCGCCTCGGGAAACCTCGCGGGATCCGCGAACTCGGGCCGGTCGTCGATCACCACCACCTCGAACCCCACCCGGGCGGCGATGGGGACGATCTCCCCGGCCACGTGTCCTCCTCCGAACAGGTACAAAACGGGGGTCGAGACCACGGGCTCGACCAGCACCTCGAGCGGACCACGGGTCTCGTCCTCCAGAACGGCCGTGTGGGCCTGCTCCCGGCCCAGGCGGTCCAGGATGATCTCCACCAGGGTGGCCGGCATCTCCTCCACGCCGAGAAGCGAGCCGGTCACCTCGCCTTCTGCATCCACAAAGGCCTTGGGGGTGCCGGCGCCGCTCCACCGGTCCGGATCGACCGAGCTGACCACCAGGCCGGAGCCGCCGCGGTCCAACACCTTCAGGACCCGCTCGAAGATCCGGACCTGTTCCGGGTTTCGAGGGGAGACGGGTTCCAGGAACACCTCTCCCTCCCCTCCGCAGAGCATGTCCGAGTCGGCCACATCTGTTCCGGTCAGCCGGAACTCGAAGCGGACGGGTTTTCCGATCTTCATCACCCGTTGCGCCTCCTCGATCACGTGCGCCTCGAGAAGGCCGCCTCCGATGGTTCCGCGAGACGTGCCGTCCTCGAAAACGACGAAACGGGTCCCGGCGTCCCTCGGGGTGGACCCGGTTCGTTTGATCAGTGTGGCGAGGACCACGGTGCGGTCCTGGTGAACGGCGTCGACGATGATGGGATAGAGCGTATGCATGAGATCATGTCCTCGTTCGCGTGCGGTAGCGGCCCTGCCGCAGGGAGCCGAGCACCGCGCTGCTGACGCGGGCCCCGCTGCTCTTCAGGATCCTCCGGGCGAGGTCACGTGCTTCGCCCGGATCTGCTGCGAGATCCAGCTTGTTCAAAAATGCGGTTCGCCGGGCGCTTTCCGGGCTCCCCCGGAACAGGCCGGCCGGCCGGTCGAACACCCGGGCCAGGATCGCGGCCGTGAGGATCGTGCCCGGTGCGGCCCCCGTCACCTCCTCGAACCGCTCCATCCGAAAGACGACGCCGTTTTCCACGGCCCGTCCCAGGGCCTCCAGGCCGGCCATGGCCACCACCCGTGTGGCCGACTCGGGAACCACGGGTTCGCCGGGCCCGGGGGCCTTGACGGGCCTCCCGGCCGCCCCGTCCCCTTCGACCACCAGGAAGTCGAGCTTCCCGGAATGAAAAATGGCGTCGGCCAGGTCCGGGTCGATGCCCTCCACCTTGCCCGTGGGCAGGAGCCGCCTGCCCAGGAACACGGGTCTTCCCCACGCCAGCTCCCGGTCCATCCGGTCCATCCAGCCTTCCTCGCGGGTGAGGACGAGCCGGCCGGCGTCGACCGCCTGCCGGTGCCGTACCTTGGTGGTCGTGGCGGCCGCGACCCGGGCGCCTCGTTGTTGAAGCTCTCGGACCAGGGTGATCAAGAGCGTGGACTTTCCGCCCGCGCCCACGATCACCACATGTTCCCTGGGCCCGAGATCCAGCGCGCCTGCGGTCTCGATGGCTGCACGTTCCACGCTACTGCTTCCTGAGCACCCGGTTGTCTCCCACGCGCACCGTGACCTGGTTCAGGTCGAAGTGCTCGATCAGCGGGATGGCGTACTTCCGCGACGCCCCGGTCATCTCCTTGAACCGGGGCGTGGTGATCTCCCCGTGCTCCTTCAGGAACTCGATCAGGCGCTTCCGCAGCTCCTCAACGGCCTCCCGGTGAAAGTAGAGATCCTCCTTCACCTTCACCAGCACGCCCTCCTGGGTCATGAGGTGAAGGACGTCCCGGGCGGTGCGCTCAGGGAACCGGTCCACGAGCTCCTTGAAGTAGGGGGGCTGGAGGCCCCCCTCTCGATAGGCCGCTTCGATCTCCCCTCGCACCTTCTCCTGGTCCTGCCCCAGGGTGACCTTGTGCTCGGTGAGGTGCAGGACCTCCTGCTCCCGCGCCACGAGGTCCTCCTGGACCAGGTGCCCGATCATGTAGTTGAACAGCTTGGGGTTCCTGGCTCCCTCGCTCCGGGAGCGCAGCTCCTCCTTGGAGAGCCCCGCCTTCAGGGGATTGTTCCGGTGGTAGGCCTCCAGGGTGTCGAGGATTTCCTTTCGGGCCAGGTCGTAGAAGTCCCGGTGAATGTAAGTCCTCCGCTCCCGGTCGTACATCAGGATTCTCTGGCGGCTCAGGAGCTTCTGGAGGATCTCCTTCAACTGGGACTCCCGGGAGTTCGTGAGGAACGGCAAATCCTTGTGCTCCACGCCCTGGAACCGACCCAGGGCCACGAACTGCTCCGTGATCCGGGACAGATCGCCGCTGTTGAACACCTCCAGCTCCTCCAGAACCCGCCGGGAGTGCCGCTTCTTCTTCCGTGGGAGGGCGTTGAGCACCTTCCCGCCGCCGATGGCCCGCACGGGCGAGTAGCTGCGGAGGACGAACCGATCCTGCATGAGCACTGCGATGGGCTGATCGAGGCGCAGCTGGGCATAGCAGGACTCCCCGGGCTTCAGCTCGTCCCGGTCGAGGAGGACCACCGTGGCGAGCACCTCGGCGGTGCCCGTGTGAAAGCGCACCTTGGCCCGGTTCTTCATCTTGCGGGGGGCCGCAGGCAGGAGATCCACGAGGACGTCGAGCATGTAGGTGTTCCGGAGCGCCCGCCTCCCCGCAATGACGTTCCCCCGCTGGATCTGGGCCTTTTCCACGCCCTGGAGGTTGACGGCGGTGCGCTGGCCGCGCCTGGCCTCTTCCACCTCCCGGTTGTGGACCTGGAGCCCCCGCACCTTGGAATCGATCTCCTGGGGGTAGACGGTCACCTCGTCGCCGATGCGCACCGCCCCGGAGACGGTCGTGCCGGTGATCACCGTCCCGAACCCCTTCATCACGAACACCCGGTCCACGGGCAAACGGAAGAAGCTTCCGGGATCCCTTTCCGGGACCTTCTGCACCAGATCGTCGAGCACCTGGATGAGCTCCTCGATGCCCTCGCCCGTGGCGGAGGAGACCGGGACCATGGGCGCATTCTCCAGGAAGGTGCCTTCCAGGAACTCGGTCGTATCCTCCTGGACCATATCGAGCCACTCCTCGTCCACCATGTCGGTCTTGGTAAGGACCACCAGGCCGTGCTGCACGTCCAAAAGCTCGCAGATCTCCAGGTGCTCCCGGGTCTGGGGCATGACGCCCTCATCCGCCGCGATGATCAGCGCCACGAGGTCGATGCCGGAGGCGCCGGCCACCATGTTCTTCACGAACTTCTCGTGCCCCGGGACGTCCACGATGCCGAGGACCTGGCCGCTGGGCAGATCCATGTGCGCGAAGCCCAGCTCGATGGTGATGCCGCGCTCTTTTTCCTCCTTGAGGCGGTCCGTGTCGATGCCGGTCATGGCGCGGATCAGCGAGGTCTTTCCGTGGTCGATGTGCCCGGCCGTGCCGAGGATGACTTGTTTCATAAGGTTTCACCTGCTGTGCTCGAAGCGTCCCTCACTTCATAAAGGGATTGGCGGGCCCTGTCAAGGAAGGGTGGTGCCGCGCGAACGGCGGAGGCCTTGAAACGCCGGCGTTCTGTGCCGGACCGGGTCGGGCTCTCGGTCAGTGATAGGTGGGCCCTTCGGAATCCTTGCTGTCGTCCTTGTTCCCGTCGATCACGGTGAACCGGCCCCGTTTTCTTCGGATGCGCCAGAGCAGGTAGCGATCATACAGCAGCCTCGGGTGGGGTAAATTCCCGGGACCCCGGAACACCAGGTAGCCCAGGAGGATGCCGCCGAGGTGGAAGGCCCCGTTGGGGTTGACCTTGGCGAGAAAGGTGAGAAAGGTGACGATCACGGTCCCGTAGCTCAGGTACTTCGCCTTGACCGGGATCACGAACATGAGCAGGATCGTGGCCTCGGGGTTCATGAGGCCGAACACCACGATCAAGGAGAGGAGGCTGGGCATCATCCCCGAGAAGGGTACGTTGAACCCGGCCAGCGCGTTGAACGGGAGCCCGATCAGGACCGCCCCCAGGGCGGAGACGTAAAAGAGCCACAGGAACCCCTTGGCCCCCAGGACGCGCTCCACCGGCGCGGAGAAAAAGTAGAACACCAAGCAGGTGATGAGAAACCCCAGGGGTGAACCGGGATCGTGCAGGAACGGGTGGGTGACCAGCTGCCAGACGTGAAAATAAGGATGGCCCGGAGGAAAAAGGACCAGGGCGCGCACCACGGGCACGTGGAACCAGTGCTCGAACAACAGCTCGAGCACGTAGATCACGCCGTAGACGAGCAGCATGATCTTGCCGGCCCGGGTCAGGCCGGATCCGAACTGGTAGGTGACGTGCGCCTGGTCGGCTCGCATAAGCCTCGATCATCCTTCGGAACGGAATGTTTTTTCCCGGGAGGCTCTTCTGCAGCCGGGCCGTGAAAATTGCCCCCTTGTCTCGACTTCCGCCTCCCCTGCCCGACTTATAAGAGGTTGCGGCCCAGGAATCAAGAATTTCATGGAACATTGCATTTCCACTTGACGACGAACCCAAGGACCGATAAATTTTCCTATTCGATACGTGATCCCCGGTAGCTCAGTTGGTAGAGCGGGTGGCTGTTAACCACTTAGTCGGCGGTTCGAGTCCGTCCCGGGGAGCCAGCCTTCAAGCCCCGCCGAGCTTTCGGTGGGGCTTTTTTCTGGATCAGGACATGTGCTTGGGTTTCGGGTCTGTAGTTTCACGAATCGGCGGAAAATGAGGCATATCAGCTCGTTAACCGCATATCCAAAAATAGGCGTGTGTCTACAGATTTTCGGCGGATTTGGGGGCTTCCTCGATCCGATCGATCAGAGGC
>JAIPEI010000250.1 GCA_021737245.1 Deltaproteobacteria bacterium
GTCGGGCCGGATGGCAAGCGCCCTTTCATAGGCCGTGACGGCCTCCCTGTACTCCCCCAGGTGGTGATGTATCATGGCCAGGTTACGGTGTAGAAGCGCGTTGTCCGGCGCTTCCTCCAGCTGCCGGCTCAACGCCTTCCCCAGGAACCGGTAGGCCATATTCTGCTTCATATCGCTGAAGTTCAAGAGCCATCCGAAGCCCACAATCAACGACAGGTAGACCGCGAAGCAGACGCCCACAAACCGGTTCTGGCGCTTGATCAGACCCGGCTCGGACGCCGACCGCTCCAGGCACTCCACGCGCTCCCGTATGCTGAAGTGATGCCAGCTCGGCAGATCCCGGATCCTGCCGCCGGCAAGGGCGATCCGCTCGAGGGACCGGATCACCGGGCCGGCTCCTCCCATGGTATCCGCGGCGAACAGGTCGGCCTGGCGTTCGAAATGCCTCATGAAAAAGCCCATGAGAAACCGGAAATAGATCAGCATGGCCAGCAGGACCGGGATCGACAGGCTCAGGTAAAATAGCCTGAGCGAGGCGGGGCTCCCGCTCTCCAGTGCTTCGACGAACAGGGGCCTGGACGCCAGAATATAGTAGAGCAGATCGAACAACCCGAAAGAGATCACCATGAACCCCAGGAAGAACAGGACGTAGAGCAGGAGGTGTTTGTACCGGGCGTGCCCCATTTCGTGGGCCATCACCGCCTTGAGCTCCTCGACCGAAAGAAGGTTCATGAGCCCGTCCGTCACCAGGATGTAACGATATCGCGGAATGATCCCCATGATCCCGGCTGTGATCATACGCCCCTCGAAAAGAGGCCACCGGAGAAGCCCGCGGTAGCGAAACCCCCGCTCCGAGAAGAACCGCTCCAGCGCCTGCACCTTTTCCGTTCGTGGAAAGGGTCTGCATCCCCACCAGGTCTGTATGAGACGCGGCATGAAGGTCATGAGGATCACCAGGAAGGCGGCAATGAGGAGCATCTGCCCTTCAGTCCGATCCAGGAATGCGCCCCGACCCGCCCAGGGCGTCAGCGCGATGAGGTCGAACAGGAGAGTCAGCCCGATCCAGGGAAAGACGATGGGCGCGTTCAACCGGAGGTTCCCGGCGATGAAGGCCCGGCGGTTCCCGGCCGCGCCGTAGGCCACGGCGTACACGGGGGAAACGAAGAACCAGATGGTCGCCAGGTACAGAAAAAACAGGGCCAGGGCGGCCGCGCCGGGAATCACGGAGAGGACCGCGGCTCCGGGGATGAGCTGGAGCCAGTAGCGCAAATGAAGCAAGTGGACGTTCAGTGCGAAGAGCACCACGGCCAGGATGGACAGCTGTATAACGAGACGCTGGTAGGCCTCGGCCCGTCGACCCGAAGGCGGTTCTCCGGCCGCCCGTAAGGTTGTCTGCCGGGAAACCCTGCGGCAGTACAGGGCGAAGGCGATCCATCCCAGGACGTGGAAGAGAAACGCGAAGGCGGCCGGCTGCCCCACGCGGCCTTCCGTGGGAGCGGTGTTGTACACCAGCAGGACGACGATCAGGTAGATGATGTTGTTGAACATGGGGGTGTCACCCTGGGTAGTGCAGGAGCCCCAGCCAGACCACATAGGTGGCCGAGGAAAGGAGCGTTGACATGGAGACCGCGGCGGAGGCCTGATCCGGAGAACCTCCCAGCTCCACCGCCATGACGTAGCTCACGGTTGCGGCGGGGGCGGCGAGCAGGATGAGCCCGGGAAGAAAGCCGGCCTCCGGGATACCCATCAGGCGAAACAGCAGGAGACCGGCCGCCGGCAGGACGACGAGCTTGAGACCGGCCGACGCCAGCACGTACCTGAGCTGGTTGCGCACCAGCCCGAAGGAAAGAGACGCCCCGATGACCAGGAGCGCCATGGGCAGGGCCATGCCGCTCACGATCTTCAGGGTGCGGCCGACGATCACGGGCAGCGGCAGGCCCGACAGGTTGAAGGCCACGCTTGCCAGCAGGGACAGGATCACCGGATTTCCGCCCACCGTCTTGACCGCGGTCCCCAGCCTCGATCTCCCCTTACTCCCCCCGGAAAACGCCTGAAGCCCGACAACCGACAGGAGATTCTGGAGCAGCATGAGAAACCCGGCCAGGATGCTCGCCCGGGTGAATCCCTCCTCTCCCAGCAGGTAGAAGGCCACGGCGAACCCGATGTACCCCAGGTTCCCGTGGACAGACGACTGGATAAACGTCCCCATCTCGTCCCGCGGGATCGAAAGGGCGCGGCCGATCACGATCGCAGCGACAAAGACCGACCCGACCGGTACCAGGGTCCCCACAAGGATCTCGGGCCGAAACTGCGCGCTGAACGATGCCGTGGCCAGGGCTTGAAAGATCATCGCCGGGATGGCCACGTAGTACACCAGGCGGTTCAGGGACACGGTCATGTTTGCCGGAAGAAACCCGAACCGGCGCACCATGACGCCGACGAGGATCACAAGGAAAACGGGAACGATGGTTTCCAGGATGTGGAGCATGGCTACGCTGGATCCACTTCAAACAAAGCCAAGACCGGCTCCTTTCGCAACCCGCCGCTCGCGCGGGGGCTTCTTTCCGTTCACCGACTTCTCTTCTCGACCAAGTGCTCCCAGTCCGGCCCGAACGGGTAAATGTCGTCGGTCTCTCCCTGCGCATCCACCACCGGATGCCCTTCATTGTACCACCGGAACAGGCCGCCGCGCAGGTTCAGCACGGACAGGGCGCCGGCGGCCAGGGCCTCCACACGAATCTCCGCCACGTCGTAGCGCAGCGCGATCTTCTGCTCCACCCACCAGAGCGAGAGCCGGGCCCGGGCGGAGCCCGTCCATGCCAAGACCCGTAGCAAGACCAGGACCCGTCGAAGGGAAATCATTCGCCCGAGCCCTCCGGGAGGAGCTCCAGGGTGGCGTTCAGCCCGGCGAGGGTCAATTCGCCCTCGTCCTGATACCGGTTCAATCCCTTCGAGACGAAGAGAATACCGGTCGCCGCCGCCGCGGCGAGAATGACCGCCGCCCCCACCCAGACCCTCCGCTTTCCCGTCATCATGCTCCTCCTTTGAAGATCCGAACGGCGGCTCTCCCGCTTTCGGGTCCCGCGCCGCGGCTCCCGCTCCGGCAACATGGTGCCTCGATCCCGGATGATAGGACATGGTCGTAAACGTGTCAAAAGGTATAGCGGCGGAAAACAGCCGGTCCGGTCTTAAAGCGGTTGACTTGAAGAACCGCATTGAGTATTTAGATTGATTCCCCGGGCAACACGGCCGTTCCGGCAGCGGAGCGAGCCGGCATGAGGAGCAGGTGCGAAACACGCATGCCTGGTGTGAAGACCGGGTCCGGCAGGAAGGGGTGAAACGCCGATGAAGGGCGAAAAAAATGGTTCCAAGGAAAAACTGATCGATATTCTTCAAAACGTCCTGCAAACGGACATCGACCTGGGGTTTCTCGCGGCCCTGAAGAAGACGGAAATCGAAACGCTCGTGGCCTGCGTCCGGAATCGGGTGGAGCACCCTCCCAGGTGACGGCGCCGCAGGTGCGCTCGATTTGACATGGACATTCGTCCGGTTCCATGATAGGGAAATTCCGCTCGGAACGGACCTGTATCTTCCAGTCTTGCCGCCGGCCCGGCGCGACAGACGCCCGCGCCCGGCACTTCCAAGGAGGCTCCATGGACACTCCCAGAAAGCTGGCCGTACTCATCGTCATGATCGTGCCCACCTTTGTCGGGGCCGGAGCGGTTTGGGATCTCTTCGAGAGTTGGATCGCCGTCCTGATCTGGGTCGTCATCATGGGCGTGGTCGCGGGAAACATCCTCACGGGCAAGCTGTTGACCGGCGGAGACCACGAGGCCTGATCCCTGCTTTTACCCCCTGACCCCGCCTTCGCCCTCTCCCCGGCATGGGCCTTTTCCGACCGGTAAAGGCCGAGGCCCACGCGCAGTCCGCCCTTACCGCCCTTTCCCGGCACGTGTCCACCGGTGACGATGCTCCGGCTAGCCCTTCCGGGGTGAGCGGGGTTTCACCCGGTACATGAGGCATTCCCTGCCGGAATGTTGATACACCTTCGCGGACGGGAGCTGCTTCGACTTGAACTTCATGGCTCGACATCCGTGAGGGTAACGGGCGTCCCACGTGACATGGTAATGCGTGCACCGGTGGCAGTCGATCATGATCCAGGAGGCGGGCCGGTCACCCGGCGGGCGTGCATCAGGCTCCGTAGTACTCGCGGTACCAGGAGAGGAAGTACCGGACCCCGTCGCGCAAGGATGTTTTCGGTTCAAAGCCGAGCAGGTTCCGCGACTTCTGGATGTCGGCGGAGGTCTCCGGCACGTCCCCCGGCTGCATGGGCAGCAGGTTTTTTTTCGCTTCCCTGCCCAGCTCCTCCTCGATGATACGGATGAACTCCATGAGCTCAACGGTGCTGGCGTTACCCAGGTTGAACAGTTCGCAGGGGAAGGGACGCTCCAGGGCGGCAACGGTGCCGTCCACGATGTCGTCGATGTAGGTGAAGTCGCGCTTCATTCTGCCCCGGTTGAAGACATCGATGGGCCGATCGTTGAGTATGGCGTCGGCAAACAGGAACAGGGCCATGTCGGGCCTTCCCCACGGGCCGTACACCGTGAAGAACCGCAGCCCCGTGGTGGGGATCTCGTAGAGGTGGCTGTACGCATGGGCCATCAGCTCGTTGGCCCGCTTGGTTGCTCCATAGAGGGACACGGGCTGATCCACCCGGTCCTCTTCCCGGAAGGGATACTGGGTGTTCGCCCCGTACACCGAGGATGAGGAGGCATAGACGAAGTTGTCCACCCCGGCCTCTCTCGCCATTTCCAGGAGGTTCAAAAACCCCTCGAGGTTGCTCTTCTGGTATGAAAACGGGTCGATCAATGAGTAGCGCACGCCGGCCTGGGCCGCAAGGTTGCAGATTCGACCGACGGCGTTCGTCCGGAAGATCCTCCGCATCGCAGACAGGTCCTGGATATCCTCCTCGAAGAACTCGAACCCGTCGAACGGCTGCAGATGTGCCAGACGGGAACGCTTCAGGTTCGCATCGTAGTATGGATTGAGGTTGTCCACACCCATGACCCGGTGCCCCGTCTCGAGCAGCCTCCTCGAGACGTGGTAGCCGATAAACCCCGCCGCTCCCGTGACCAGAACCGTCTTGTCCCTTTGCTCGCTCTTCATGCTTCCCCGCTCGGTGTCAGCCGTTTATAGGTCGCAGAACCACTCCCCACCTCTACGGATCGCCGTCCGAAGGGAGGCCGTCCTCCGCGGCTTCGCCGAACCGGGAGACGATCCGTTCTCTGCATCCGAATGCTTCTGTTGCTGGAGAGTTATGTATTATGGTCGAGTGCGGCCTGTATGACAATCAAAAATTCCGGCTCCGTTCCGCCAAGAAAAAGGGCCGCCCCTTCGCCATTCCGGGAGCAGCCCTTCCTTGTGGATCAATGGACCGGACTGATCGCCCGGTCGGTTGTTGCATTGGACCGGCGACGGAGCGCCGGCCCTCCGCAGGGTGCCGGGGGCTTACATCATGCCGCCCATACCCCCCATGCCGCCCATGCCGCCTCCGCCGCCGGGCATGGCGGGCATGTCATCTTCCTTCTTCGGCTTCTCGGCCACCATGGCCTCGGTGGTGAGGAGCAGTGCAGCCACGGAGGATGCGTTCTGCAGGGCGAAACGGGTCACCTTGGTCGGGTCGATGATGCCGGCCTTGATCAGGTCCTCGTACTCGCCCGTCTCGGCGTTGTAGCCGTTGGAGGTCTTCAGCTCCTTGACCTTCTCGACCACCACGGAGCCTTCGGCCCCGGCGTTGTTGGCGATCTGCCGCACCGGCTCCTCGAGGGCCCGCATGACCAGGTT
>JAIPEI010000251.1 GCA_021737245.1 Deltaproteobacteria bacterium
ACACTCACTGTCACGGACACGGACACCGGATGTGTGGAAGTGTCTGTGACGGTGTCTGTGAGGGGGATGCTCATCCCGCCCTGCTCACTCACTGTTGATAATGCGTGTTCTCACATCATTCCCGGGCTGTACATCGGGGACGATGTGAGATAGAATCGCGCGACTTTCATTCGAGGGACGCCTCTATGGATCGTGAAATCCATCGCAAAGAGAACGGTTGCTTCTCCAGCCTCGAGGGTCAGGATCTCCAGGGCGGGCGCCTCGAGGAGGAGCTTCGAAGAAGCCGGGAGACGGCCGAGTCCCTTCTGAACGCGTCCTGGGACAGGGCCCTCCTTCTCGACGCAGAAGGCCGCATCCTGGGCCTCAACAGGACCGCCGCGGAGGCCCTTGGCGGCTCCGTGGACGAGCTCGTCGGGAAAAACGCCTTCGACCTGTTCCCCCCGGAAATCGCCGCCGACCGAAGGGCCCTGCATGAGGAGGCCGTGCGCACGGGGAGATCTTTGTGCTACGAGGACCGGAGAGACGGGCACTGGCTCGAAACGAGGCTTCAGCCCATCCGGGCCGGCGAGCGAGGAGGCGTGTCCGAGGTGGCGGTCTTCAGCCGGGACGTCACCGAGTACAAGGAGGCACAGGAGGCGCTTCGGCGGAACCGGGATTACCTGGACGATAATGTGGCGGAGCGGACGGCCGAGCTCTCCCGGGCGAACAAGGCGCTCAGACTGGAGATTGCGGAACGGAGGGAGATCGAGGAACGTCTCCGCCTCCAGAAGGCCTGGCTGGAGTCCCTCGTTCACTACTCCTCCTTCGGCATCGTCACGCTGGACCGGGACTGCATTGTGGTGTCCTGCAACGAGAGCTTTGTCCGGCTTTTCGGTTTCGGAGAAGAGGAGCTTCTGGGGTTCAGGATCGACGATCTGATCACCTGCGAGCGTTGCAGAAAAGAGGCCCAGGCCCTCACCGCCGAGGCCCTCGAAGGGAATCTGTTTCAGTGTACGGCGGAGCGCCATCGAAAGGACGGCTCCTCCCTGGACGTCGAGATCTTCGGGGTCCCCGTAATCGTGGACGGGCAGGTCATCGGCGGCTATGGCGTCTACCGGGAGATCTCCGATCTCAAGGCCGCGGAGGAGGCCTTGAGGGAGAGCGAGGAGTTGTTTCGGATCTTTGCGGAGGACGCCCCTTTCGGCATGTCCATCATGAATGCGGACATGACCTTCGAGTACTTCAACCCGAAGTTCACCGAGATCTTCGGGTACACCCTGGAGGACCTTCCGGACAAAGCCACCTGGTTCCGCGAGGCCTATCCCGAGCCGAAGTACCAGGAGATGGTCCAGGCCATCTGGACCAGGGATTCCCTGGAAGAGATGAAGATGGGAGAGGTCAAGCCCAGGATCTTCACCGTGCGGTGCAAAGACGGCCGGGACAAGACGATCCACTTCCGTGCCGTGATTCTCAAGGGCCAGAGACAGCTGATGACCTACGAAGACATCACGGCCAGGGCCCGGGTGCAGGAAGCGCTCCGGCAGAGCGAAGAGCGGTATCGGAAGCTCTACGAGGAAGCGACGAGGCGGGAGGAGCTCTACCGGTCCCTGCTTCAGTCTTCGCCGGACGCCGTGATCATCTACGACCTGGAGGGCACGGTCCAGTACGTGAGCCCCGCATTCAGCCGTCTTTTCGGCTGGACCCTCGACGAGCTGGCCGGAAAGCGCATCCCCTTCGTTCCGGAGTCCGAACGGGAGCGGACCATGGAGCTGATCCGCGCCCTTCACGACGACGGGACGCCCTGCTCGGGATTCGAGACCCTTCGCTCCACCAAGAGCGGCAACCTGGTCCAGGTCAGCGTCAGCGCTTCCCGGTATGACGATCACCAAGGAAACCCGGCCGGCATGCTTGTCATGCTTCGGGACATTTCCGGGCGGAAGGAGCTCGAGGCCCAGCTTTCCCAGGCGCACAAGATGGAGGCCATCGGAACCCTGGCCGGCGGAATCGCCCATGACTTCAACAACATCCTCCAGGCCATCTCCGGTTACACCCAGCTGCTGCTGATGAAGAAGAACGAGGATCACCCGGACCACGCAAAGCTGGCGGCCATCGATCGTTCGGCCCGCAGGGCCGGCGAGCTGACCGAGCGGCTGCTCATTTTCGGCCGCAAGGTGGAAAGCCGGCTCCGCCCGGTGGACCTCAATCATGAGGTGCAGCAGGTGGTCATGCTTCTGGAGCGGACCATTCCGAAGATGATCCACATTCAGACGGACCTGGCGGATGGGCTGAGAATCATCAACGGGGATCCGGTGCAGCTGGAGCAGGTGGCCATGAATATGGCCGTGAACGCCCGGGACGCCATGCCTGACGGGGGCACACTCACGTTTCGCACGAGGAACATCCTGCTCGGCGAAGAGCACTGCCGGCTGCATCCCGGGGCCGACGCCGGGCAATACGTCCTCCTCGAGGTGATGGACACGGGCCACGGCATGGATCCGATGGTCCTGGACCACATCTATGAGCCCTTTTTCACCACCAAGGCCACCGGCAAGGGGACCGGCCTGGGTCTGGCCATGGTGTACGGCATCGTGAAGAGCCACGGCGCGACCATCAACTGCACCAGCAGGCGAGGCGCGGGGACCACGTTTCGGATCTGTTTCCCGGTGCTCTCCATGGACGACGTGCCGGATCTCGAGGAAGCCTTACAGGAAACAACCCCGGGCGGAAGGGAGCGTATCCTGCTGGTGGACGACGAGGAGAGCATCCTGGAGATCGCCTGCGACATCCTCGAGCGCTACGGCTACCGCACCGTAACCGCAGGCAGCGGCGAGGACGCCCTGAAGATCTACGACGCCGAGGAGGAGGGAATCGATCTGGTCATCCTGGATCTGAACATGCCGGGAATGGGGGGAAGCAAATGCCTCCGCGCCCTCAGGGAGATCAATCCGGCGGCGAGGGTGGTGGTGGCCACCGGCCACACGTCGAAGGACCGGGCGGGTGAAGCCCTGTCACAGGGGGCGGCCCGGTTCATCCCCAAGCCCTACCGCCTCAAGGATTTGCTCAGGACGGTCCGCGAGGCCCTGGATGAAGTCGGTTGAACCCTATTCCCCTTCCAGTCGGGCCAGGCTTTCCCTCGCGAAGTCGATTCCCGGATCCAGCTCCAGGGCGATCCGGTAGTAGCGGATCGCGTTTTCCCGGTCCCCCATCTCCCGGTAGTTGGAAGCGATGTTCGCATAGTCGATGGCCGAGGAAGGTTCGAGGGCCAGCACCTTCCGGAAGCTCTCGATGGCCTCCTCGTGCTCCTTCAGCTTGAAATGGCAGAAACCCATCAGGTTGTGGATATCCGTCCGCTCGGGATCCAATCGCTCCCCCTCTCCAAGAACTTCGATGGCCTCCCGGTACCGCTCGAGCTCCTTGAGGCACTGCCCCATGTAGGAGTAGATGCTGGGCAGGTCCTCGGCTTTCGGGGCCAGCTCGAGGGCCGCCTTGAGCCGGTGGAGGGCGCCTTCGGGATCCCCGAGGGAGTAAAGACAGAGTCCCTGGAAGAACCGGATGTAGTACTTCCCCGGAAGCAGCGCATCCAGCCTATCGAGCTCGTTCAGGGCCCAGTGGGGGGGAGCCTGCTCCGCGATCAGCTTGGCCGTGAACATACCCACGCTCGTGCCCGCCGCCCGCTCCCTGAAATGGGCCCCGGGGATGATCGTATAAAAGGCCGGGATCTGCAGCAGGGGATGGGTCGTCTCCACCGCAATGACCTCGAAATCCCTGTCCGAGAGGGCCGACAGACAGTTTTCCACCTCCACACGGAGGTTCGGGTCGGAGAGGTCGGGCAGGCTCGCCAGATCGATCTCCCGGCCGGGGTCCATCACGAAGCCCGCATCCTCCAGTCGCTTCAGCTTGGGAAGACCGCTGGCCACGTAATTGGAGCCGGTGTTGAAGTCACCGGCGAGCTGGGCCACCTCCGTGAGGGCCCGGCTCAAGGCCTTTTCCGGCGACGGCGTGGTCCCGGCGGTCCAGACGATCTCGCTCTTCTCCGGAAACGTGGCCGGGTCGTAAGCCAGCACGCCCACGCTGGGGATGCCCATGCCCAGCGTGAAGTCCGTGGGGTAGAGGCGCACGCCCGCATCCCGGTACTTTCCGAGCATGTCCCGCACCAGCTCGTCGCGGGCGCCGTCCAGCCGCAGGGAGGCGGTCCTCATTCTCCCCCGGCTCACGAGGGAGGAGACATGGCGTTCCACCACCTCGCAGATTCCCTGGAGCAGGGCCTCCTCCGCGCAGTTGCCGGCGGACGGTCCGTTGAACTCGTTGATGGCGAAGAACCAGTCGAACGGCACCAGGACCTCTTCCTGCCGTGTCAGGTTGTACGCAGCGCACCACCGCATGGGCAACCGTTCGAAGGCCTTCCGGGCCGGCTCGAGATCCTCGGTCTCCTCGTGCACGGAACGGGCGATGGCCTCGAAGGGAAGGGCCCGATCCGCGAGGTTCCGGTACTCGTCGACCACGAAGTTGTCCGCATCCGCGTCGAAGCTGAAGAAGCTGAAACGCTCGGCCAGCTCCATCACGGCGCTGGCCTCGGCCTGGGTCGGCGTGCCACCTTTGCCCATCTGCTTTTTCGTGCCGATGATCTCTTCGGCGTCGCGGCCGCACAGGCTGAAGTAGACGGGAATGCCGAGGCGGCCGTTGTCGATGCGGACCGTGTCCTCGAGAATGTCCATGTCGATTCGCTCGAGCCGCTTCCGGAAGCGGAACACCGTCTCCTCCGGATGGATCCACTTGTCCTGGTCGGCGGTGTAGCCCTTGTAGACGTCCTCGAGCTCGATCCGTCGCGTCATGCAGCCCCCTTTCAGAGTGCGTAAGATGGCTTGATCACACCTCGTTCCCGATGATCTTGCGGTTCAGGCTTCCCGGCACGTAGCCCTCGAGATCGAGGGCTACGTGAAGAAACCCGAGTCCTCTCAACCGGTCGACGATCGCCTTCCGCGTCTCCGGCTCGAGGGCGCGGGCGATCTCACCGGGCGGGACTTCCACACGGGCGAGCCCCTGGTGATGGCGCACCCGAATCTGGGAGAAGCCGGCCTCCTCGAAAAACCGCTCCGCGCGGTCGATCCGCTCCAGTGCGGATGTCGTGATCCGCTCCCCGTAAGGTATCCGGGATGCCAGGCAGGCCTGGGAGGGAAGGTCCCACGTGGGCAGCCCCATCTCCCTGGAGAGGCGCCGGATCCCGGCCTTTCCCAGCCGGGCCGCAATGAGGGGGGACTCGATTCCGGCCTCCCGGGCCGCCCGGAGCCCCGGCCTGTGATCGTCGAGGTCGTCCAGGTTCGCGCCGTGGACCACGCGTTTCACGCCCGATTCCGCCGCCGCATCCGCCAGCAGGGCCGCCATGGCCTGCTTGCAGAGGTAGCATCGATCCGGCGGATTGTCCCGAAAGGCGTCCAGGCCGAGGGGATCGAAGGGGAGCATCCTTTGGTCGATAGCCCGTTCCCGGCAGAAGGCCGAGGCCCGATCCAGCTCCCGTTTCGGGAAAAGGGGTCCTTCGGCCGTGGCTGCGATCACCTTCTCCCGGCCGAGGGCCTGCGCGGCCGCCGCCAGCAGGAAGGCGCTGTCCACCCCGCCCGAGAAAGCCACGAGCAAGGGCCCTGAAGTCTTCAGGACGCGCATGAGCCGTTCGAGCTTCTTCTGGAAGCTCGCCTGTCCCACGTCCATCGCCTCACAAACGGTTCGAGAGGGTCGATTCCTCCTTGGTAGCAGGCACGTTCGAGAAACTCAACGGGACTTTTTCACCGTTTCAGGATACCAGCACCTTTTTCAGGTCGATCCCGTGCTTGCGCATCCGGTTCCACACGGTGACCCGGCTCACCCCGAGG
>JAIPEI010000252.1 GCA_021737245.1 Deltaproteobacteria bacterium
ACGCACTCCCTGAACTGTTCGTCATGGACCTGGGCGGCCGAACGCACCGTCGGGCTGTCCTTCCAGGGCCCCGGGGTTTGGGCATGGAAGGGCCCTCCGGGACCGAACTTGCGATCGCACACCGCTTCCACTGCGCTTCGCATGTCCGGGTGATGGGGCGGGCAGAAGCCCTCCATTACGCCCTCCAGGCCCGTGGGATTGGGGTAGGGCCAGCGGTCGTCTCCGTCGTACCGGAAACCCAGACCGGGCACGCGCGGGTCCCCGCTCGCGCCCAGCACTGCAAAGGGATCCAGGCCATTGAACATCCAGCCGCCGAGCCCCATGGCCTGAAGCATGAGCGCCCCGGCATAGCAGGCCGTCCCCAGCTCCACGGAGAGCTCGGCAACGGACCACTGATCCACAAAGGTGACGGGCCAGACATTGTCCGTGTCCACCATGTCCCGGAAGCGCTCGATGCCGGGGATGGGCCTCTGGTGGACGTCGTCGTAAAGGACCAGCCCGTTCTGAAGCATGTAGCAGAGGTTGAGCAGCGCATGCTGGGCCAGGTCGCCCACAGGAATCAGAAGAAATGTGCCGGGCCGGTTGGCGACCCAGGTGTTGTGCGGTTCGACAAACGGGACCTCCGGGGGCAGGCCCAGCCGCCCGTCGACGATCTTCCTGGTTCGGGCCTCGACCTCGCTCAGGACGGCCTCGCCGTGGAGACCGCCGTCCGCGTCCCGTTGTGCAGAGGGCGATGCGTCCCGATTGTCCAGCACATAGACCCCTTCGTCATCCGTGAAAAAGAGCGTGCTCGTGTGAAACCCGGCGGCGGAGGGGAAGGTGCGGCCTCCGGCCGCCCCGGGATAGTTGGACAGCTGCGGGGCATAGCGCTCCGCACGGTAGATCATGTGATGCCAGCTGGTGCTGCCGCTGCACGCGGCCACGATGAGGCGCTTCTCCAGGGCCGAGAGCGGGACGGGCTTGTGCCGGGACTTGAAAGCAAAGACGCCGTCCGGGATCTCCGCCCCCATGAAAAACCGCCGGGACCGGCGGCCCAGAAGCGCATCAAGAAGTCCGAAGCGCATCATTTCCTGAAACCCTGGAACCTGTTCATCGCGCACGATTTCTCCTCCTCCAGAATTTTTTTCCGTATCAGGCGAATCCTCTCGCTTCTACCCGTCCAGCTGCACGGAGACCGGGGCCGACCGGGTAATGGTGTTGAACACCGGCGAGTACTTTTGGGCCATGCGGATCATCTCTTCCTTCTCCTCGTGGGAGACGTCGGCATCGATCTTGAAGTAGACGCGGATTTCCTGGTACCCCACGGGCACGGTGTCGGACAGTCCGAGGAATCCGCGCAGGTCGATGTCCCCTTCATACCTTGACTCCACCCCCTTGATGTGGATGCCTTTGGCCGAGGCGTGGGCCACGAGGCTGGTGGTGAGGCAGCCGGACAGGGCCACCAGAAGGTACTCCACCGGGTTGGTCCCCTCGCTGTGCCCCAGGAGCACCGGCGGTTCGTCCATGTCGAAAACGGCTGTTTCCCTGGAATCGTCCTCCTTCAGGGCCCCGTAGAAATCCTTGACCGAGGCACGGCAGTGGGTGCCGCTGAGCCATCGGTTGGTCGCCCGAAACTTGAACTGAGCGACCTCGGGCTGGTCCTTGATGAGGTCCAGCGTGCTGAACAGCTGTTTCATGTCAATGCCGTTGACGAAGTTTTCCTTTCCCCTTTCCGCTTCCATGGTCTCCCTCCCCTTGCGTTTTGTGAAAAGTCCGGCCCCTGCGGCGACCCTCCGTTCCATCATATTTCTGCGATAACGATGGAGCGGTTCGACCCGGAGGGCCATACAGGGTTTCCCCTATTTGAGCCTGGCGTTTTCAGTAGGGAGGGATCGGGAAGGTCGAGAGCCGGGGGGGTGCGATCAGGGGCGCTTGGGCGCCTGGCGGGCGCGGCTCGAGGGATGAGGGGGTATTGCGAAGCCGTCGATCGTGAACAGGAACAGGACCGGCATCATGCGGAGGGCCCGATTGGAGATTGAACCCCGACGCAGAATACGGTAAAAGGATTTATTTGGAAATCAAGAGGAGGTTCGCCATGAACATTCGCTGGTCCGAGCTCATCGCCGCCTTGATGGTGGCGGCCTGGCTGGGGCTCTTCACCATGTCCTGTTCTGTCCCGGCCCCACCGCCGGAGCTGGAGTCGCGTTCATCAACTGAGACCTCCGACGAGGAGGAGGTCCCGCTGAACCAACCCGGTTCCGCTCTGGAGCAGCAGGCTGAGCAGGGTGATCTGGCTCCTCCCGCTCACGAGGTCAACCCCGGCGTCCACCACAACTGAGGCATGACGCTGACCTACTTCTTCTGCCCCTGGCGCACCCACTCCCTCAGCGCTTCCCGCTCGAACCGCCACTTGTTCAGGACCATCTTCGCCGGGATTTTTCCCGCCTTGGCCAGCTTGTACACGGAACGCTTTCCCAGACGCAGAAACTCCGCCGCTTCTTCAATGGTTAAAATGTCTTTTTCCATCTCGTTTCTCCTTTGAAACAGATAAGTTTGATGGCAAAATGCCTACAAATACCGTGCCAAAAAGAGCCGATGCACGCATCCAACATCCCGATCCTCAGAGCAAGGGTGTTGGATAAACGAATTTTGGGCATGGCTACGTTTCCAATGCAGAAAGGAGGATTTTTTGTCAAGATCAAGGAGATCAAGAGGTGACGCGGAGGCGTACTGGAGTACGCCGCACAAGGAACCTCGCTGATCGACGATGAGATTGGCAAAAAAGACCCTTTCTGGATGGAAACGAGATCATTTCCGCCTTGCGCAGGCCCTTTCCTCCGAACCGATGAGCACCCCGCCTGAGCCGTTCTCGCGAAGGGCCTCGATTTCCCGGATCAGTACGTCGGGGGTGAACGGTTTTTCCAGGTATCCCGACACGCCGGCCCATTCGGTGTCCTCCCGAAGCCCTTCGCTTCCATATCCGGTGATGAGCACCGTGGCCAGGTCCGGAACCATGGCCTTGGCTGCGCGGATCAGCTGCAGGCCGTCCATTCCGGGCATCCGAAAGTCCGAGATCAGGAGACGAACGGGAACGTTTCGGGCAGCCGATTCCCGGATGATCTCCAGGGCGTCGGCGCCGCTCCCTGCGGCCACCACGTTGAAACCGTGACTGATCAGTCCGATTTTCAGGGCGTTGAGCGTTCCTGGATCGTCGTCCACCAGGAGAATTGTCATGAGACGGCCTCCGGCCGAGGAACGAAATCTATTGGGTGCGTTCGCAGCACTCGGCCTCCAGGAGACCGCAGAACCCGGCCGATGATTCCACGATACCCCCATTGCTACGTGTCGAACGCCCCCAAACGAGCAAGGATCGTTCCATCCCAGGCGTCGGAGGGACGGGAAGGGTTTCGAACTTCAAATACCAAGGGGCTCGAAGGCTTTTGCCGGAACATGAAAAGGAGACTTATCTGAAGCGGGGGATCGACTTCAGGCCATAATGACGTACCCAATAATTCCCATTGGAGTGCAGACCGCACATGGTAGGCCTGATTCGATGGGCGGTCATCATGGCATGCCACGCCATTTTGGCGCGATTTCGGGGTGGGCGTTGAGCCTCCTCTGCAGGGTGCGGAGACCGATGCCGAGAATTCGTGCGGCCCGGGTGCGGTTGCCTCCCGTGGACTGGAGCACCGCCTGGATGTGGCGTTTCTCCACCTCCGAGAGGGGAAGGAGGTCCGATCCCTTCCCGCCCTGGACAGGATCATCGCCGGACAATGTGGAAGGCAGGGATCGCGCGGTCAACCGCTCGCCGTTCTCCACCAGGACTGCGGACGCCACCAGGTTCTCGAGCTCCCGGACGTTGCCCGGGAACGCATAGGACTGGAGTCGCCTGGCCGCTTCGGCATCCAGGCTTCCAATGGCCTTTTCGTTCTCCGCTGCGTGCTTGGCAAGGAAATGCCTGGCAAGGGGGAGGATATCCCGCCTCCTTTCCCTCAGGGGAGGGATGTGAATGTGGCACACATTGAGCCGGTAGTAGAGGTCGCTTCGAAACCGGCCCCGGCGAACCTCTTCCTGGA
Organism: Deltaproteobacteria bacterium; assembly: GCA_021737245.1. Classification (GTDB taxonomy): domain Bacteria; phylum Desulfobacterota; class DSM-4660; order Desulfatiglandales; family HGW-15; genus JAIPEI01. The sequence goes on from JAIPEI010000252.1 coordinate 4,056, forward strand.
GGTCCCGGTTGGTGGCGGCGATGATTCGCACATCCACCTTCTTGGCCCGGGTGCTGCCGAGCCGGTACAGCTCTCGCTCCTGTATGACACGGAGGATGGCGCCTTGGAGAGCCGGATCCAGCTCGGTGATCTCGTCGAGGAACAGGGTCCCTCCGTGGGCCTCTTCGAAGAAGCCTTTCTTCTCCGCGAACGCCCCGGTGTAGGCCCCCTTGGAGTGACCGAACAGGTCGTTCTCGAAGAGCGTCCAACTGAGCGCCGGCATGCTGACGGGCATGAACGGTCCCGGGGATCTGGGGCTCAGCCGGTGGATGATGCGCGCCAGCATGTCTTTTCCAACCCCGGTTTCCCCCGTAATGACCAGGTTGTAGTCATTTGCGGCATAGGTTTCGGCCTCGTGAAACACGCGGGCCATGGAGAGGTCCTCGGAGATCATGCCGGAGAAGGCCTCGGGGCGGGAGAGCTCCGAGAAGAAGGGGCCGTTTTCGAGCATGCTCACCTTGTGGAGGAGGTCGTGACGCTGGAGGGCGTTCTGAACGGCGATGACCAGCTTCTCCCGCTTCAGGGGCTTGACCAGGTAGTCGAACGCGCCGTACTTTATAGCCTCTACAGCGGTGGGAACGTCGTCCAGGGCCGTGACGACCAGGCATTCCACGTCGGGATAGTCGACCTTCATCCTGCGCAGGAGCTCGATGCCGCTGGCGTCAGGCAGGATCAGGTCGAGCAGGACGAGGTGGAAGGGGTGCTCCGAGAGCAGATCCATGATCCGGTTGCCGTCGGAGACCAGGGCGGGCTCCGGGAGCCCTGCGCTCTCGAGGACGGCGCGAATGCTCATGAGAAGCCCCGGGTCGTCGTCGACGATCAGAATCGGGGTGTACGCGTTCGGTATGGACTGCAGGTTCCCGCCGGCCGTTACGGCGGCGGCCTGCGTGTCGCTCTTCGCACTCAAGGCTTTCGGCTCCCCAATCGGGGAAATGAGACGTAAAACGTCGTACCCTCGCCCTCGCGGCTCTCGAACCGGATCTCTCCTGCGTGGGCCTTTACCAGGTTGTACGTGACCGAGAGCCCGAGACCGGTTCCCCCCTCCTCCTGGCGGTTCGTGAAGAACGGGTCGAAGATCCGATCTGCAATGGCATCGGGAATGCCCCGGCCGGAGTCTGAGACCGATAGGACCAGGCGGATACCCTCGACGCGGGTCCGCACCCCGACCTCCCCGGGACGGCCGGCCATGGCCTGAGCGGCGTTGATGAGCAGGTTCAGCACGATCTGCTCCAGGTTCTGGATGTTTCCCTCCATCAGGGGCAGGGGCTCGTGGAGGTCCGCCCGGAGGTTTGTGCCTGCTTTCCGTAGCGTGGTCCGGGCGAGCCGCATGGCGTTGTGCACGGCCGAGTTCAGCTGAACCGGCGCCTTGTCCCTGGTGCTCGGGATGCGGGAGAAGCGCTTGAGGTCGGACACGATCCTGGCGATGCGATTCGCAGCCATGTCCATGTTGGCGAGGAGCTGAGGCATGTTCTCCTGAAGAAAGTCGAAGGAAAGACCGCCGAACGTCTCCTGCGGGTGCTCCAGGGACCACGCTCTCAAGGCGGGTTCAAAATCCTGCCAGACCCGCTGGAGCAGCGGCGTGTTGAACATGATCTGGTTGACGGGGTTGTTGATCTCATGGGCCACGCCGGCCACCAGAACCCCGAGCGCCTCCATCTTCTGAGCCTGCAGCAGCTGCTCCCGGCTTTTTGCCAGGGCCTGCTCCGCCTCGAGCCGGTCGGTCACCTCCCTGAGCAT
>JAIPEI010000253.1 GCA_021737245.1 Deltaproteobacteria bacterium
ACACGCCAGTGCATCCTCACCGTTCGTACGGGTTTCCACGCTTCATCGGCGACCTCGGGACATGCCGGAAAAGGGAAACGATCTACGCCCGGCCGTTTCGGGAGAAAGACTCCAGCAAGCCTCCGGCGGATGGCGTTCATACTTCCCGAATAGAGCGGGGACGGGATCAGGAGGGTTGACCCGGCACGAGGCTCAGGAGCTCAGCCCGTACTTTTTCATCTTTCGCCACAGCGTGGTCCGGTCGATACCCAGGGCCTGCGCAGTCTCCTTCTTTCGCCACTGGTTGCGCTCCAGCGCCTCCAGGATGCGCCTGCGCTCACCGTGATCCGAGCTTTTGCGGAGGGGGGGCGCCTGGCCGGCCGGGCACGTTTCGATCCAGTCCGTGCGGCTGTGGACGTAGCCCTGGATGTGGTCCGGCCGGATCTCCCCGCCCCGGCAGGTGAGCAGCGCATACTCCAGGATGTTCTCCAGCTCCCGCACGTTCCCGGGGTAGTGGTATCGGAGAAGCATTTCCATGGCTTCCGCCGAGATCTCCGGTGGGCGCCCCTGCCGGCCGGCCGAGAGGCGTCGCAGCACGTGCCGGATCATGGGCGGCAGGTCCGAGCGCCGATCCTTGAGCGCGGGAAGCTGGACGCGGCAGACGTTCAACCGGTAGAACAGATCCTCCCGGAACTGCCGCTGACCCAGGAGCTCCTCCAGGTTCCGGTTTGTGGCCGCAATGATCCGGACGTCCACCTTCACGGTGTGCCGCCCGCCGAGGGGGTAGAACTCACGGTCCTCCAGGACCCGCAGAAGCTTGGCCTGGAGCGGCAGCGGCAGATCCCCGATTTCATCCAGGAGGATGGTGCCGCCGTCCGCCTCCTGGAAGCGCCCCGGCTTGTCTCCCACCGCCCCTGTAAAAGCCCCTTTGGCATAGCCGAACATCTCGGACTCCAGCAGGTCGTGTGGAAGCGCTGCGCAGTTCACCTTCACGAAGCACCGGTCCCGGCGGCTGCTGGCGGCGTGGATGACCCTGGCCAGGTGGTCCTTGCCCGTGCCGGTGGCCCCCTCGATAAGCACGGTGGCGTCGCTCGGGGCCACCTGCTCCACCATCTCGAAGATCTTCTGCATGGCCGGGTCACGCCCGATCATGGTGCGGAAGGAGGCCTGGTCCGCCTGGACCTCGTCGAGGCGGCGTGCAAGGGTCAGATCGTGAAGGGTGACCAGTCCGCCCACGAGCTCCTCTCTGTCGTTCGTGAGCGGCATGAAGTCCGCCTTGACGTCCACAATGTCCCCCTGGGCCGTAACCATCTTGGTGGGGCCGGTGGTCCCGCTGCGCCCCGCAGCGAGACAGGACTCGATCGTCCGCCACGCCCCGTTCTCCTCGGGTCCGAGGACCAGGCTGCCGGATTTTCCCAGGACCTGCTCCCGGCCGTACCCGGTGATGGACTCGGACGCGTCGTTGAAGAAGGTGACGTGCCCTCCCCGGTTCACGGTGAAGATGGCGAGGTCGAGGTGGTCCAGGATGATCTTGAGGCTCCTCTCCCCGTAACGGACCTGCTTGAGGAGGTCGGCCAGGGAAGGGCGGTCCTGGATGAGAATGAGGTGCCCCACGAGGTCTTCGGACTCGTCGTAGATCGGGGCCGTGAGCCGGGTCACGAGGTGGGCGTGGTTCTCGGCGTCCAGGAGCTCCACCTCCAGCTCCTGCGGCTCGGTGCTCTGCTCGCGGTAGGGGCAGCAGGTGGCGCAGGGGGCGCCCCGGAAGACCTGCCGGCAGTCCCGGCCCACGATCTTCGCCTCATCCAGGCCGAAGAGGACCTGTGCACACTGGTTGCAGGCCCTGATTCTTCGGTGCCGGTCGATGATGAACGCACCGATCTTGAGGAGATCCAGGAGGCCGAGCCATTGATCGGAGAGGATCGTCCTGGATGAAGGCAGATTTTTCGGGTCTGGCAGCATGACGTAGGCTCCCCCCATTTGGAGCGGCGCGAGGCCCTCCCGGACCCCACACCGATCCGGGATGTCTGAACGCCCTGAACGGGTTCCGGAATCCGCGAAAGCAGAGGCCCGGCAGGGAAGCGGAGGGAGGAGGAGAATGGATTCGCGGTCTTCGGGCGCTCCGGAATGCCAATGAAACGATCCCCTTGCCGTACCCCGGGCAAGGATTCGTGACATCGGATGGTACACAGTTCCGAAGGGGTTGTACACCCCTTTCCCCGTTCAGACCGGAAGGCGGATGGTGAACACGGTCCTTCCCCCGCCCGGCCGGCTCTCCACCTCCACGGCGCCGTGGTGGCGCTCCACGATGCCGTACACGGTGGAGAGGCCGAGACCCACGCCGTATCCCTCCTGTTTCGTTGTGAAAAACGGTTCGAAGATGTGGGGCAGGGAGGCTGGATCGATTCCCGTTCCAGTGTCTTCCACGGTGACGACCAGGCGGCCTTCAGCCTGATCGTGTGCGGCCCGAATGGTGAGCCGGCCGCCGTGGGGCATGGCATCGATGGCGTTGAAGATCAGGTTGATCATGCACTGCTGGAGCTGGCTTGGATCGCCCTGAACAGCAGGAAGGTCCCCGGGGACGTCCACCTTCAACTCGATCTCCTGGAGCTCCATCTTGTGGCGGCTCAGAAGGACGGACCGCTCCAACAGCCCGTTCACGTCCACCGTGGTGAACTCGGGCCTGGAGCGGCGGGAGAAGCTCAACAGGCTGGATACGATCCCGCTGCACCGCCCGGTCTCGCTCTCCACCAGGTCCAGATACCCCCGGAACTTTCCGATCTGCTCCTCGGTCAACCGGCCCCGCTCCAGGATCCGCTTCATGAGGCGGGCGTAGTTGAGGATCCCGGAGAGGGGATTGTTGATCTCGTGCACCACGCTGGCGGCCAGCCGCCCGAGAGACATCATCTTGTCCTGGTGCAGGATCTTGGCCTGGTCCGCCATCTCCCGCTCCAGCCGGCGGATGTTCCGGAGGTCCCGGAAGAAGAAGACCAGACCGTCCCGTTCTCCCCGCTCCAGGATTTCCGTCACCGAAACCTGGACCGGAATGGACAGCCCCTCCAGGGTCCGGATCCGGGTCTCATACAGGGAGAGCCTTCCAGCCCCCCCGTACCGGTCCTCGGCCAGGTCCCTCTCGAGTGCCCGCAGATCTCCCTCCGCGAAAAACGCCTCCACCCGCCGCCGGCCCAGCACCTCGTAGCGGGACAGCCCGAGCATCTCCTCCAGGGCCCGGTTGAAGGTGATCACGGTCCCGTCCCGGTCGCACCCGAGAATCCCGTCCATGGAGCTGTCGATAAGCCTTCGCTGAAAGGAGATGCTGTCCAGGAGCTCCCGCGTGGTCTCCACGTTCTCCAGCTCAAGAAGCAGGGTGTAGTCGGCCACCTGCCGCCTGGCCTCGTATCGCTCCCTCGCCCGCCTGAGGGCCAGGTGAAGGGCTTCGTCGCTCACGGGCTTGGTGATGAAATCCGAGGCATCGAGCTGAAGCGCCCGGATGGCGACGTCCATCTCACCGTAGGCGGTGGCCACAATCACCTCCATCTCCGGATGCGCCTTCTTGGCGGCCTCCAGGACCTGAAGGCCGTCCATGCCCGGCATGCGGATGTCCGTGATCAGGATCTGCGGGTCGAGCTCGTCACAGAGATCCAGCCCCGCCTTCCCGTTGGAAGCTGCAGCGACCTCGTAGCCCGCATCCTGGAGGGAGATGCTAAGGACCTCGCGGATGTCCGCCTCATCGTCGATGAGAACGATCCGCCATGGGTGTTCGATCGTCACGCAGATGATTCCTTCCTCATGGATCGTTTCGAACTTCAGCGAGGCAAAAACAATCCCAAAAACATCGACAGCTGTCGTCATTCAGGTGCGCTAGTACATGGATGAAAGTCGACCCGTACCGCTGCGGCTGTGTTGCGTACGGGAAGCATACCGGAAAATCCCGGAAATGGAAAGATGCAATTCGGTCACATCTGCTTGAACACACGGACGAAACGGCGACCCGCCGCGAGCAGGTCCCAGGAAGGAAGACGGATGTCGTCGACAGCAGATAGCCGGCCATCGTCAGCCGGATGGGGTTGATTCGACCGAGCCGGTCTACCACTGGACCGAGCGTCGGATCCGGGCCCATGTGTTCCTCTGCGTCATTGCGCTTCAGATGGAACGCTACATGACGGCCCGCCTGTAAGGCACGGAGATCTCCGTCCAGACCGCCCTCGAAAAGCTTCGCCATATCTAGGCGGGCGAAATGACGCAGAACTCGGCGAGAACAACGATGCTCACGGTTCCCAATGAGAAGCACAGGCCATCAAGCACTTGCAGAACGTGTAGTACGAAAATCGGCCTCTTCAAAATCGCATACGGCTAATATCGCAAAGAATTATCGATTTCAGATGTCAAACCGCGGGGACTTCTCGGATGCTCACTCGTCTACCTCCTTCTCACTTTCTAGAGGGAAGTCATAACCATATTGTATTGAAGAGCTACTGAAACCATCATGATTTTTCAATAAATAAATAGTAAATCGCATCAATACAGCAACTCTAAAGCGATTAATTCAATGAGTTAGGATATAATAAATGAATGTCGAAACAACCAATACAGCAAAAAAAAGCAAACTTTTCATTAAAACTGCACTTATACCCTTTAATACATCACTTATACGTCTTCTCTTATATAAAACTTCGCTAATAACTGAAAGAATAATAATCGACAAATATATGAATAAGCCTACTAATATTGGCTTTATAATATCAATTATCATTTTACCATTCCAAACCGATATAAGCGTTAGCACCATATCCAACAGGAAAATTAACCTTAGCCCCTCCTAATTTTGCATTTAGTCTTAGAGTCGTATCCAAAGTAAATCTACCTTCTAATATCGGTGTACTGATTGTTGGCCCTTCGGATATAACACCTTCTTTAATTGATATGTAGAATTTTGAATTTACACCGGGACCCAAAGGGATATTATATGATGGAGATTGATAATTTGTAATAGATAAACCGCCACTTCCAAATGGCAATAAGGTTGATATACCACCAATAGGCGTGTCCAATCCATAAATTACATCTGGTGTCTTAAAATCTGGTATTAATCCTAACTCTCCTATTGGGATATTGTTTTTATCATAAAACACACCTTGAACACATAATCCAAAAAAATCAAACATGATAACGGAATTATTTTCGGAATATATATAAATTTATACCACCTATCAATCCAATCGGATCCGGCCTCAAATACCTTCCTGTCCGCGGATCATAGTACCGATGATAGTTGTAGTGCAGGCCGGTCTCCTCGTCAAAGTACTGCCCGGGGAATCGGAATGGGTTCTGGATCTCTTCCTTGATGAGGACGGTCTCTCCGAAGGGGAGATATGCGGCTTGCCACACGATCCGGCCATCGGCGTTCACCAGCATGCGGGGGGTGCCGAGATGGTCGTTCAGGAAGTAGTAGATCCCGGCCTGTGCACCGTAGACCTTCATGGCGATCCTCTCTCCGTCCCGGTAGATGATATCCCTGATGGGATCGCCGTTGGGTCCGGTCTCAGCAATCAGGTTCCCCTCGAGGTCGTAATGATAGTATGTCGTGGTTCCTTGGGCAACCTTCCTGACCCTGCGGCTCAGGCCGTCGTAGGCGTACTCGGCGAGGAGTTCCTCTCCTTGGGTCACCCGGGCCAGGCGGTTGTTTTGATTGTACTCGTAGGAGCGGATACCGTCCGAGAGGGTGTTCCCGTTGGCATCGTAGGTGAAGGCACGCCTTTGGCCGTTTTCCATCGCGGTCAGCCGGTTCCCTTCATACTCGTAGACTGTAAGGCCGCCTTCCCCCACGGGAT
>JAIPEI010000254.1 GCA_021737245.1 Deltaproteobacteria bacterium
GCCCTTATGGCAGCGTTCCGGACAAGAGACGCGTCACGGGATCGCCCGCGCCACACCCCATGCCGGGCGGGATGGTGTGATTCGAGAATGCCGATGCGGGCAAAAGTATACGGAAACATGCGTCCTCTTGTCAAGATGCGTTGCTGGATTCCCCCTGGACCCAAAAGACGGAGCAAAGGGCGCCCACAAAGGGCTTGACAGGCTTCCAGTTCCGAGGTATCAGGAGGGGGTTATGAATGAATGATCATTCATTATTCGCCATGAAACAGAACAAGAACAAAGAGAAATACTTCCGCATCATCCAGGCGGCCACCCGTGTCTTCGCCCGGAGAGGGTTCTATCAGGCCAAGGTCTCGGAGATCGCCCGGGAGGCCAAGGTGGCCGACGGAACCATCTACCTCTACTTCGAGAACAAGGACGACATTCTCATCTCCCTGTTCGAGGAGCAGATGAAGGTCGTCCTCCAAAACATGCGGGAGCAGGTCGCCGGCCTGGAAAGCCCCGTCCAGAAGCTCGAACGTTTCGCCCTGTGCCACCTGAGACTGATCGAACAGAACAAGGACATGGCCGAGATCATCCAGGTGGAGCTCCGCCAGAGCAGCAAGTTCATGAAGAGCTACAAGAACGAGCAGTTCGCCGAGTACCTGGACTTGATCGCCGACATTGTCCGCGCGGGACAGCAGGAAGGCCTTTTCAAGAAGGCGATCCTGCCCGACCTGGTCAAGAGGGCCCTCTTCGGCGCCCTCGACGAACTGTCCCGCTACTGGGTATTGTCAAGCCACAGGAAATATGATATTGAGACCGCGGCCAAACAGATCAGCGACACTTTTCTATATGGACTGGCCGCCGATTCCGGCAAAATATCTGCAGAGATCCAAGGGAAAAGAGAAAGGAGGTTGCGGTGAAAATCATAGCCTGTGTAAAGCAAGTCCCCGACACGGAGACCCAGATCAAGGTGGCTCCCGACGGGACATCCATTGCCCAGGACGGAATCAAGTGGGTGATGAATCCTTATGACGAGTTCGGCGTGGAAGAAGCCCTTCGCCTCAAGGAGAAGTTCGGGGGCGAGGTCATCGTGGTCGGTCTCGGCCCGAAACGCGTGACCGAATCTCTTCGAACGGCTCTGGCCATGGGCGCCGACAAGGCCATCCTCGTCACGGACGACGCCCTCGAAGGGAGTGACGCACTGGCCGTGGCCAGGGCCCTGGCGGCCGCTGTCAAGGACCTCGAATTCGACCTCATTCTCGCCGGGCAACGCGGGGTGGACGACGATCAGGGGCTGGTCGGCGCATCGCTCGCGGAGTTCCTGGGAATCCCCCATCTACCCGTGATCACGAAGCTCGAGGCCTCCGAGGACGGCAAGAGCGTGAAGGCAAACCGGCCGGTGGAAGGGAAGACCCTCGTCCTGGAAGCGGCACTCCCCGCCCTGGTCACGGCGCAGAAGGGGCTGAACGAGCCGCGCTATGCGTCGCTGCCGGGCATCATGAAGGCGAAGAAGAAACCCCTCGAGGAGAAGTCTCTGGCCGATCTGGGCCTGGATGCCTCCGAATTCGGGACCGGGGCCCGCAAGCTCAAGGTCATCGAGCTCACGCCTCCGCCTGAACGCCAGGCTGGAAAGATCGTCGAAGGCGAGTCGCCGGAGGAGAAAGCGGCCGCCCTGGCCAAGCTCCTTCACGACGAAGCCAAGGTGATTTAGCTTTCGACCCGAACGGCCCGCCGGGCCTGGAAAGGCCTCGAAGGCCGTCCCCATAATCGATTCCAAAGGAGACGGAGAAGATGGCACAAGGAGTCATGGTAATCGCCGAACAGAGAGGCGGAGAAATCCACAAGATATCCAACGAAGTCACCAGCGAAGGCCGGCGGCTGGCCGATGCGCTGGGACAAGACCTGACCACTGTGGTTCTCGGAAGCGGCGTCAAGGACAAGGCGGCCGCCCTGGCCCGGTACGGTGCGGACAAGATCATCGCAGCCGACGACCCGCAGCTGGAGAACTACACCTCGGACGCGTATGTCCCGGTCATCGCGGAGATCGTCAAGGCGAACGAACCGGCGGTCCTGCTGCTGGGGGCGTCCTCCATGGGCAAGGACCTTTCAGCGCGGCTGAGCGCACGGCTGGGGGTGGGCATGGCCCAGGACTGCGTCTCTTTTGCGGTCGAGGACGGAAAGCTCACGGCTGTGCGGCCGATCTACGCGGGCAAGGCGTATGCCAAGGTGACCTTCAGCGATGACAGCCTTCCCCAGATGGCTACGGCCCGGCCCAATGTCCTGGCGGTCAACGAACCGGATGCGGGCAGGTCGGCCGACGTCGTCGACGCCCCGGTCAACCTGGACGACGGCCAGTCCAAGGCCAAGGTGGCCGAGGTCGTCGTGGACGAGAGCGGCAAGGTGGACCTCACCGAGGCGGACAAGATCGTATCCGGCGGTCGGGGCATGAAAGGTCCGGAGGGATTCCAGGTCCTGGAAGAGTTGGCCGCGGCCATCGGCGGCAGCGTCGGAGCATCCCGGTCCGCCGTGGGCGCCGGGTGGCGGTCCCACACGGACCAGGTGGGGCAGACCGGCAAGGTCGTCTCCCCGAACCTCTACGTTGCCTGCGGCATCTCCGGAGCGATTCAGCACCTGGCCGGCATGAGCACCTCCAAGGTGATCGTGGCCATCAACAAGGACCCGGATGCCCCCATCTTCCAGAAGGCCGACTACGGCGTTGTGGACGACCTGTTCAAGGTGGTCCCGCCGCTGACCGAGGAAGTGAAGAAAGTCATGGCGTAAAAGCGCGCTTGCAGACACCACGGGGCGCTCCCTTCAAAGGGGAGCGCCCCGTCTGTTTTCAAAAGGCGGGCGGAAGCGACCCGAAGCGTGCGCGCAGGCCGGACTTCAGGTGATCAGCGAAAAGAACGTTTCCATAGACAAGGAGTTCAGCTCCCGGCGAAAGGCGTCCCGGCCGGGCGGCGGCTCGCGGGACTCGTCGCCGGAAGGAACCAGGTCGAGTGCCCGGGGAAGGAGATCCCCCCCATCGCCTTCAAGCCACGAGCCCACCAGGAGGGCGGGGGATCGAATCTCCTCCAGTTCCTCCCACAGGCGCGAGGCGATCCGGCCCGGAGGCCCCGAGGCGAGATGGGGGACCGTGAAAAATCGGTCGAGCAGGACGGCCAGCGGGCCGGTCTCCTCGGTTTCGATCATCCTCCGAAGCTTCTCCATGTAGGCCGCACGGTACCGCGCCGCGGTCATCCTTTCCGATGCCGCATCCTGGAACACGCCGAAGACGAGGCGCAGGGAAGGCCGTTCCAGCAACGGAGGGGGCGCCCAGGGCGGCAAACCCGAAGGACAATCTTCCTCCGGGATGGTGTCGAGATCCCGTGAGGCGGCCATTTCCCGCCCCCCCGAGGCGGTCTGCTCGTCTTCCCCCAGGAGCAGCACGCGTCGGCCCGGTTTCAGGGGATGAAACACCCCCTGCGCATCCTTGACGCCCACCTCGTGATGCCCGCAGCGGGGGCAGATCCGTGTCGCAACCACGCCTCTTCGCTCGACTCTATCGATCATGGGATCTACCCCTTTCCTGATACTCCTTGCAAGCGCCCCGTTTCAAGACGATTCGACGCTCCTTACCAAGGATCGAATCCGGGTGTCAACCCCCAGGGACGGCCCGCGCCTCCCGCACATCCGCGGGAGTGGCAGGAGAGGCGGCGGCTTTCCCTACCTGTAAAGTAGGGATTGACATACCTCCCGGCGTCCTTAACTTGTGGTCAGCCGGACATGTTTTTTCGCCACATGAGAGGTCCTGTCCGGTGACAAGCGGTTCTTTTTATTCCAAGGAGGATTATAATGAGTGATGAAACACGCACCTGCCCCCACTGCCGGGAGACGCTGGAGCGATGGGAACCCAACCCTTACACCGGATGGGGTCATGATCTGTATTTCTGCAACAACAACAAATGCAGCTATTTCATTACCGGAAGACGTAAAATATGCGAAGAGTTCGAAAAGAACTTCGCGTATCGATACTGCCTGGATCCACAAAACAACCAGGAGCTGCCGCTGATCGCCTGGTGTCCGGGGGAGCTCTCCCTGCTCAAGGGGAGATGTGAGGATGCCGGATATCGCCGCGAAGCCACCGGCTGAACCCGCATCGGAGGCCTTAGGGGGCAGGGCCGGACAAGGCCCGGCCCCCGTTTTTTTTCAGCCGATGTCCCCCGGAAGCTCACAATTCGATTGACACTTCCCCATGACGCCCTATACTAAAATGTCATCGAGTTGGAGCGGCGGTGTAGCTCAGTCGGTCAGAGCATACGGCTCATATCCGTAGTGTCACTGGTTCGAGTCCAGTCACCGCCACCATTCAACCTTTCCGGCATTGACACCCCTTTCATCGTTCTTAACTTCTGATCGGTGGACGTCTTGGACCAGAGGTGACAGGGTCATGGGTGTTATGTCCTGCTTCAGAGCCGAAGATCTCGAGACGGTGGGCGAGGCGCTGGATATCGCGGAAGACCGAACCAGCGGTCACTACAAGTACTCTTTCGCCCAGTGGAAACGCCATCGATACGGCGTAAAGACACTGGCCGGCCTGCGACACCACGAGATCACGAGGGCACCGGCCTTCGCCGTGCTGAACAAGTACGCCGACCCGGACCCCCTCTTCGAGCGGGCCGGTCGGAAACGGGATTTTTACAGCATCTGCCTTCAGGATCACAGGATTCTGACAGCCATGGACAGAGACGACAGGTTGAGCCTTCTACCGCTGCTGGTCTACGTTTTCACCCATGAGCTGGTTCATATCGTACGGTTTTGCAACTTTGCGCAGCGTTTCGACATCCACGGCGAGGTTCGGGAGCGTGAAGAGGAGGTCGTTCACGCGACCACCATGGAGGTCCTGAAGGGACTTTCCCTCACGCGCCTCGATTACATCCTGGAGGTCTACCGTTCTCACGGCTTTTTCGCCCGCCAGGCCTGTTGATCACTGTTCGGAGTCGAAGGAGGGATGTCATCATGCCCATTTACGAGTATCAGTGCACCAAATGCGGTCATTGCGAGGAAGTGCTGCAGAAGTTTTCCGACCCCCTGGTGAGCGAGTGCCCTCAGTGCAGCGGGTCCATGAAGAAGCTCATGTCCATGAACTCTTTTCACCTCAAGGGTTCGGGGTGGTACGTGACCGACTATGCCAGCAAGAACAAGGCGTCGGCCTCGCCGGCAGCTGCATCAGCGGGTTCTGAAGGAGGCTCCGACTCCTCCCCCACGACCAAGGATGCCGGCGCTTCCTCCAAAACCGAGTCTTCCGGAAGCCCGGGGAAGACATCCAAGGAATAGGTATAGGAAACCATGAAGCGTTTCGGTAGCGGGAACGTTCAGGACAAGATCATCAACAGGCTGGAACGGCAGGAAAAGCAGGAAGCCTTTCAGCGGGAGCGGTTCTTCCGGTTCAAGCTGCCGGAAATCCACCGCCGGCTGTCCCAGACCCTCCTCATGGAAAAGGTCATCGAGACGGACAACCCCACCGCGGTTTCCGACCTCCTTCTCAAGGGCCTCAAGCAGGGTTTGAAAAGCAACGAGTTCGAGCTCAAGTACTTCGTCGCCCCCATCCGTGACCTCGTCCCCCGGCCCAATCTGCTCTCTCTCTTCATCACCCAGTACATCCTGGAGGTGGTGATGAACGATCCCGCCGTCATCGAGGTGTACGGTACGGACCAGGAGATCTACAAGAGCGTCAACCGAGTGGTCACGGCCATCAACCAGAGCTTCGAGCGGGCCGAGGAGGAGATCAACCGGCAGCTCGCCAGGAACAAGTCCCTGGTGC
>JAIPEI010000255.1 GCA_021737245.1 Deltaproteobacteria bacterium
ACGCTGTCACCCCACCTCTCGGAGAGCGGGCGGGCGCTCCACATGGAGCTCAGGACCCTGACCCGCGTCACCGGCCTGGAAGGCGAGGCCGGCCGCTTCCGGGTCACCTTGACCACCGAGCCGAGGTACATCGATACGGATCGCTGCACCGCGTGCGGCGAGTGTCTCAAGCAGTTTCCCGAGTGTGTCCGGTTCTCCCCGGGCCTGGACCACCGGGCGCCCACCTGCATGCGGTATCCCCAGGCCACCCCTTACGCCTACTCCATAGACATGGATCGCTGCGAGGATGTGGACGCACTGGTTCGGGTCTGTCGGGATGAGGCCATCCTCCCGGATGACCGCGCCCGGGAGACCGAGGTCGAGGTGAGCGCCGTCGTCCTGGCCTCCGGCGCGGACCTGTTCGACCCCGGGGTGGTGGCGAACTGGGGCTACGGCGTGTACCCCAACGTGGTGACCAGCCTGGAGTACGAGCGGATCCTCTCGGCCTCCGGTCCCACCCAGGGCCGGCTGGTGAGGCCGTCCGACGGAAAGGAGCCCCGGAAGGTCGCCTGGATCCAGTGCGCAGGGTCCCGGGGGATCAACAAAGGCGACGTTCCCTACTGCTCCAGCGCCTGCTGCATGTTCGCCCTGAAGGAAGCGGTGGTGACCAAGGAGCGGTTTCAGGACGACATCGAGGCCGTCATCTTTTTCATGGACATGCGGACCTTCGGCAAGGACTACGAGCTCTACTACGAGCGGGCTAAACGGGACTTCGACGTCCGGTTCGTGCGCTGCAGACCGCACAGCATCGAGCCGGTCGGCGACTCCGGGGACCTGTCCATCGCCTACGTCACGGACGACGGCCGGACGGAAAGGGCGGTCTTCGACATGGCGGTCCTCTCCACCGGCTTCCGGATCTCGCCGGAGCTGGAGGAGCTGGCCGCGATCCTGGGCATCGAGCTCAACGAGCACCGCTTCGCGCGGACCACGAGCTTCGATCCCGTCTCCACGACCCGGGAAGGCATCTACGTGGCCGGCCTGATCCAGAGCCCGAAGGACATCCCGGAGACCATGGTGCAGGCGAGCGCCGCGGCCTGCCTGGCGTCGGACTTTCAGGCGGCCTCGGACCGGCCCGAGGAATCGGACGGGGAGTACCCCGCCGAGACGCCGGAGGAGCTCCCCCCGGAGCGGGACGTCCGGGACGAGGAGCCCCGCATCGGGGTCTTTGTCTGCGACTGCGGGTACAACATCGGCGGGCTCATCGACGTGAACGGGACCGCGGCCTACGCCCGGGGCCTTCCCGGCGTGGCGGTCTCCGAGGTGGTGGGCCGGGGCTGCTCGCGGGAGTCCCTGGCGCACATTCAGGAGGTCATCCGGACGCTGGGCCTCAACCGGGTGGTCATGGGGGCCTGCTCGCCCCGAACCCACGAGGTTCTGTTTCAGGACGCCGTGCGAAAGGCCGGGCTGAACAAGTACCTGGTGGAGATCGCCAACCTGCGGGACCAGGACACCTGGGTCCACGGAAACCGTCCGGAAGAGGCCGGGCTCAAGGCCCGGGACCTGATTCGAATGGCGGTCTCCAGCGCCGCACTCTCCCGCCCGCTCGCCGAGCACACGCTCCCCATGAACAAGGATATCCTGGTGGTGGGGGGCGGCGTGACCGGGATGAACACGGCACTTCGGCTCGCCGAGAAGGGGTACAAGGTCTTTCTGGTGGAGCGGTCCGCAGAGCTGGGGGGCGTGGCCGGCCGGATCCGGAAGACCCTGCAGGGAGAGGACGTCGAGGTCTACATGCGGGATCTGATCGCACGCGTTCAGGCCCACGACAGGATCCAGGTCCTTCTCAACGCCGTCATCGTGGACCACTCCGGCATGCCGGGGATGTTCAGGACGGGCCTTCAGATCGGTCCGAGGCTGGCCTACCGCCGGATCGAACACGGGGCGGCCGTTCTGGCCACCGGGGCCCCGCCCCGACGGCCGAAGACCTATCTCCTGGACGAGCACGAGGCGGTGGTCACCCAGCTGGACCTGGACGGCCTGCTCGAGGATCGGGCCGAAACGGTCCTCGGGTGGCAAAACGTGGTGATGATCCAGTGTGTCGGGTCCCGCTGCGAGGACAACCCCAACTGCTCCCGCGTCTGCTGCCAGAGCGCGGTGAAGAATGCGCTGCGCATCCTCGACGCCAACCCCCGGGCCAGGGTGTTCGTCCTCTACCGCGACATGCGGACCTACGGGTTCCAGGAGGACGCCTACCGCGAGGCCCGGGAGCGGGGCGTCCTGTTCGTCCACTACGAGCCGGAGGACGCGCCCGCTGTGGAACCTGCAGGCGGGCGGGTGAGGGTCACCTTCACCGACCCGGTGCTGGGCCGGAAGATCCGCATGGAGGCGGACTGCCTCGCGCTCAGCACGGGGTTCATGGCCGATGACGAGGCGACCGAGGATCTGGCCGCCATCTTCCATCTGAACCGAACGGTCGACGGATACTTTCTGGAGGACCACATCAAGCTGCGGCCCGTGGACCTCTCCGCCCCGGGGTTCTTCGTGGCCGGCACGGCCCACGCGCCCAAGTCCATCAGCGAGTGCATCGCCCAGGCCCAAGCCGCGGCCGGGAGGGCCCAGACCCTGCTGGCGAAGGATGTGATCAACCTCGGGGCCTCGGTGGCCAAGGTGCAGGGAGAGAAATGCGCCGCCTGCCTGATATGCGTCCGCATCTGTCCCTTTGATGTGCCCTTCATCAACGCGGACGGCTACTCGGAGATCGATCCGGCCAAGTGCCACGGGTGCGGCCTGTGCGCGGCGGAGTGCCCCGCGGGCGCCATCCAGTTGATGCAGTATGAAGACGATCAGATCCTGGCCAAGGTGTACGGCCTGCTGGAAGGAATGTTCGCATGAAAGAGTTCGAACCCGTCATCGTGGCGTTCTGCTGCCACTACTGTGCCTACACGGCGGCCGACATGGCCGGGACCATGAGGCTCTCCTATCCCCCGAACGTCAAGATCATCAAGGTCCCCTGCACGGGCAAGGTGGGGGGGGTCCACATCATGCGGGCCCTGGAGAAGGGGGCGGACGGCGTGATCGTGGCCGGATGCCTCGAGGGGGACTGCCACTTCAAGGACGGAA
The DNA here is from genome assembly GCA_021737245.1 of Deltaproteobacteria bacterium. Classification (GTDB taxonomy): domain Bacteria; phylum Desulfobacterota; class DSM-4660; order Desulfatiglandales; family HGW-15; genus JAIPEI01. Next base: position 3,100 of record JAIPEI010000255.1, read on the forward strand.
ACGTCAAGGCGGCCAAGCGTGTCTCGTATGTGCAGAAGCTGCTGGACGAGATCGGAATGGGGCCGGAGCGGGTGGAGATGGTGACGCTCTCCGCCGGCATGGGGGAGCGGTTCGCACGGATCGCCGCCGAGTTTACCGAGAGCGTCCGCGCCCTGGGACCCAACCCCGTGAAGGAAGCGCCGGCCGGCCGGGCCCGGGCCGCAGCGGCATCATCATAACGCTCAAGGAGACGAAAGACCATGATCACAGCCGAGCGGAAACCCCTCGAAGAGATTCTCGCGTTGATCGAGCCCTACGACCGCATCCTGCTCGTGGGCTGCAACGAGTGCGTGACCGTGTGTGCGGCCGGGGGCCGCAAGGAGGTGGCCCTGCTCTCCTCCGCGCTCCAGATGGCCCGCATGAAGGAAGGAAAGACCCTGGACACGGTCGAGACCACCCTGGAGCGGCAGTGCGATCCGGAGTACGTGGAGGAGCTGGTGGCGTCCATCGACCGGGCCGACGCGGTGCTCTCCATGGCCTGCGGATGCGGCGTCCAGGAGGTTGCCAAACGCTTCAAGGAAAAACCCGTCTTTCCCGCGGTGAACACCAAGTTCATGGGGGCCTCGGAACGCCAGGGCGTCTGGGCGGAGCGCTGCCAGGGCTGCGGGGACTGCCTGCTGGGCCTGACCGGCGGCATCTGTCCCATCGCCCGCTGCTCCAAGCGGCTGCTCAACGGACCCTGCGGGGGCTCCAGCAACGGGAAGTGCGAGATCAACCCGGACGTGGACTGCGCCTGGCAGCTGATCTGGGACCGGCTGAAGGCCCTGGGCCTGGAATCGCGCTACGAGGACATCGCACCCCCCAAGGACTGGAGAACGAGTCGGGACGGCGGACCCCGAAGAATCATCAGAGAGGATCTGGCTTCATGAAAACCGAAAGCAGACTGGAAAAGGTTCTGGCATCGGGCAATCTGGCGGTCACCTCCGAGTGCGGGCCGCCCCGGGGCGCCGTGCCGGAAAAGGTGAAAGAAAAAGCGGAGTTGCTGAGAGGCGCCGTGGACGGCATCAACGTGACGGACAACCAGACCGCCGTGGTCCGCATGAGCAGCCTGGCGGCCTGCATCCTGATCGCGCAGATGGGGCTCGACCCGATCCTCCAGATGGTCACGAGGGATCGGAACCGCCTGGCCATGCAGAGCGACATCCTCGGGGCCTACGCTCACGGCATCCACACCATGCTCTGCCTGTCCGGGGACCATCCCCAGTTCGGGGACCATCCCATGGCCGCCAACGTGTACGACCTGGACTCCATTCAGCTCATCCAGGTGGTCCGGGCCATGCGGGACGAGGGCAAGTTCCAGGGCGGAGACGACATCCTGAACCCGCCGAAGATGTTCATCGGAGCGGCCGCCAACCCTTTCGCCGACCCCTTCGAGCTGCGGGTGGCCCGCCTGGCCAAGAAGGTGAAGGCGGGGGTGGACTTCATCCAGACCCAGTGCATCTACAACCTGGACAAGTTCGAGCGCTGGATGGAAGGAGTTCGTGACCGGGGGCTCCACGAGCAGGTCTACATCCTCGCGGGCATCACCCCGATGAAATCGGCGGGCATGGCCAAGTACATGAAGAACCGGGTTCCCGGCATGGACGTCCCCGACGAGGTGGTGAAGCGGCTGTCCGGGGTCCCCAAGGAGAAGCAGGCCGAGGAGGGGATCAGGATGGCGGTGGAGGACATGCAGCGGCTCAAAGAGGTGGAAGGTGTGAGCGGGTTTCACATCATGGCCATCGAGTGGGAGCAGAAGGTCCCGGAGATCGTGGAGAGAGCGGGGCTTCTTCCCCGGCCCGTGGTTTGACGGCTTCGCAAAAACCCGCTCGGCCATACTTTGCTTGCGTTGCATGCGCATCGGGGGAGATCATGGGCCGAAAAACAACCGGACGTTTTGACCGTTGTAAAATAGGACTTGAAGGAGGCGAACAATGACGGACAAGCAGCTCATTCTCGTCGTGGACGACGACCCGGACCTGGTGGAAGCCGTGTCCATGAAGCTGGAGAGCAAGGGGTATCGAGTCGCCAAGGCGTATGACGGCGTTCAGGCATGGGACAAGATCAAGGAGGAGCGGCCGAAGCTGGTGATCCTCGATGTCATGATGCCCAACAAGAACGGCTACCAGGTGTGCGACGAGATCAAGAAGGATCCCGACTACAAGGACATCATTGTGGTCCTGCTCACCGCGGTGGGCGAGGCCGTGACCACGACGAGGTACATGCACCGGGACGGCATCACCACGCTGGCGGACGATTTCATCCCGAAGCCCATCGACCTGGACAAGCTGATGGAGATCGTCGGCTCGTACGCCTCGTAGCCGAGGTCATTCGGCTGTGCAGCGTGCCGGCGGGCGGTCGCGGAAGATGGAAAAGATCCGGATCGAGGGGATCAAGCTGAGCGATGAGCTCGCGCTGGTGAACCTGGCGAACCATCCCCGGCCCCAGCACGCCCTGTCCCGCGGGTGCGGGATCATGGCGTCGAACCGCATCAACATGCCGTTCGTCTCCGCGGCATGCCGGGGGGTGCGCAGCCAGGCCTCCTGGTGCGTGGAGATGGGGGCGCATGCCCTGGCCAAGGCCCTGCTCGACAGGGACCCGGATCTGAAAGGGTATGTCGACGTGGTTCCTTCCGTGGGGCTCCTTTCTGTTTTT
>JAIPEI010000256.1 GCA_021737245.1 Deltaproteobacteria bacterium
AGCTCCAGCGACAATGCGTTTCGCTTTTCAGGCCGGTTGAGGGTGATGCGACCGATCCGGTTCTTCTCCTCGTAGAAAACGGTTCGATATGCCATGGCCTTCCCCCGCTCTCACTGTCTATAGGTGTCCTTCGGAAACGCGGCCATGCCCAAAGCTCGTTCATGGATGGAATCGAGCATTAATACTCGATCCCTTTCTGGGCCTTCACCCCTTTTTGAAACGGGTGTTTGATCTCCGTCATCTCGGTAACCAGGTCGGCCGCGTCGATCACACCGGGGTGTGCGTTCCGCCCCGTGAGCACGACATGCAGCGATTTCGGCCTGGCCCCCAAGGCTCCCAGCACCTCCTCTACCGGCAGTAGCCCGTAGTCGATCACGTAGTTGATCTCGTCCAGGATGATCATGTCGTACTTGCCCGAGGTCATCTGGCGCTTGGCGAGCTCCCAGGCCTCCTGAACGGCCTTTCGATCCTCCTCGCCGGGCCCCTCGCGGTCAAACCGGATGAACCCTTTGCCCATGGGAAGGATGTCCAGGAAAGGGGCCAGCATGTCGGCCCCGCCCAGCTCGCCGTACTGCCTGTCCCCCTTGATGAACTGGATCATCAAGGTCTGGAACCCATATCCGGCTCCTCTGAGAGCCATTCCCAGCGCAGCCGTCGTCTTTCCCTTGCCCGTCCCCGTGTGAACAATGACCAGCCCTGTTCGCTCCTCTCTCATCAGCATGAGCAGATCGCCTTTCGCCCGGGAAGCCCCCGGAGTTCATGTGAAACATGATGGAGTCGTAAAAGCCCGAAGTCTCGAGATCTGCCACGGAATTTCAATCGGTTATATCCTTTCCGTCAAACCTGGACGGCCGGCCGCAATGCGGGGATCAGGCGCCGCCCGCATGTCGCGCGGCGGGCGCCCGTTTTCGGCTGCAGCCCGGTGTGCAGGATGGTTCCATACGATTTGGGTCTGAATTGAACGAGGGGGACCGCAGCCCCCGCACCCGGGTCTCCGGCGCGCCCGCCTATTCCCGAATCCGGTTTTCCCGGTGCTGGTAGTAGGCATCCCGAAGCGCAACGTAGGGGTCAAGGGCGGAGCGCTTGAGGTCTTCGTAATCCCCGATGGTGAGAGACGTCTCGTTGACGCGGTCATAGACCCTGACCGCTGCGTTGTATCCGGCTTCTGGGACCAGGTAGTTCACGGGGTTCAGAAAGGAATCGCCGATGGTTCCCAGGGTGTCCCGGCCGGAGGAGGGCCCCAGAAAAGGCCAGTGGATGTAGAAGGAAGGACCCATCCCGTAGACGCCCAGCGTTTGTCCCAGGTCTTCCTCGTACCGCTCGAGCTGCATCGCCTCACCCCCGGCCACGTCAAGGAATCCGCCCAACCCCACGGTGGTGTTCATGAAGAGGCGGACGAACTCGTACCCGGCTTCCTCCCCCTTGCCCTGCAGCGCGCAGTTTATCATGCGCACGGGACCCGCAAGGTTGTAAAAGAAGTTGCGCACTCCGACACGGGCCGTCTCAGGGACCACTGTCCGGTATCCCTGGGCCGCGGGCTTCAGGACCCAGAAGTAGAGCTTGTCGTTGAACCGGTAGAATGCGCGGTTCACGGACTCGATGGGGTCGCTGATGGAAGTCGTCGGGGGTTCCGCCCCTTCCGCTTCTTCCAGCTCTCCTGCGACCTCGCTCTCCGTTCGGGCGGCCAGCACGGTCCCGGCCTGCACTTCCTCCCTTCGGGCCTCGTACTCGCTGAAAAAAGCGGCCATCCTAGCGGAAGCCAACCGGAGGGAAGGAACCTCACCATCCCCGCCGGCGGCATCGCTCCGCGGGCTTTCCGCCGGCGCCTGGGCGGCGGGTGCGACGATCCAGAGAATCATGCAGAGGAAGAATCCAAGTCCCCAGCCCCTCTTCATGGTCGGGAAGCTCCTTTCATTCATCGATCGGTTTTGTCATGTGTCCGTTTCGCCGGAGGTCCGCACGTCATCCTGTCGAGCCTCTTCACCCGGGATCGACGGCTTCGTCATCAGGATTGCTGCTCCACCTTTGCTTTCAACCGCTCCATCAGCTCCGCGTAGGAAGACTTGGTCAGGAAGTCATTGAACTGTACCCGGTAGTTCTTCACCAGGCTCACTCCTTCGATCAGGATGTCATACACCAGCCACTCCCCGTTCCCGCTCCTGAGCCGGTACTCCACGGGGATCTCCTGGTTCTTCCTGGTGACGATCTTTACACGGACCCTGGCCCGCCCTCCGTCGGACTCTTCCCCAAGGTAGATCACTTCCTCGCCGGAGTAATTCTCCAGGCGGTCCATGTAGGTCCGTTCCACCAGGCTGCTGAACACCCTGGTGAACTCGTCCTTCTCGGCTGCGCTCAGATTCCGCCACTGGGTGGACAGGGAGCTTCGGGAAATGGCCTCCCAGTCGAATCGTTCATCCACGACCTCGCGGACCTTCTTTCTCCGCTCGGCTCGATGCTCGCTCCCCTCGAGACCCGGATCGCTCAGGATTTCCAGAATCCGCTCCGTGGTCGATCGAATGTCCTCCAGGGGACCGCCGGCCCAGAGAAATTGAGCGCCGGGGAACAGGCCGAAAAACAGGATCAGGCAAACAGAAATGCGCATCCAGGCGCGTATAGATCCCATCCCTACTCCCCTCCTCCTGACACCCCTAAATCTTTCCGAAAGCAAACTGTGAGATCAACTGCTCCAGATCCACGGCCGGTTCCGTCTCCCAGATCTTCCCGCCCGGTGGAATGATCTCCTCGGCCCCTCCGGGCGTGATCTGAATGTACTTCTCTCCGATCAGCCCTTTGGTCTTGATCGAGGCGATGGCGTCCTCTTGAAGCTCCAGCCCTTTCTGGATGTTCAGGACGACCTTCGCCCTGTAGTTCTCCATGGTGATCCTCCGGACCCGGCCGACGTCCACGCCGGCGATCACCACGGCGGCGCCTTCCTTCAACCCCCCCACGTTCGTGAACAGGGCGTGCACCTCGTATCCCTCCCCGCCCAGGATCTCCATCTTGGCCAGCCGGACGCTGAGGTACCCGAGGCACAGTATCCCCGCAAGTATAAATAACCCCACGGATAGTTCAAGGTCGAATTTCCTCATCCTGTCTCTCCCCCTGCTCTGCCTCCCACCGGCTCGTCCCCGGGGGACGGGCTATTCAACGGAGACGGGACCCTCGATCTCGCCGCGCACGAACTGACGGACCAACGCGTCCTCCGAGGCGAGAATCTCATCGGGCGGGCCTTGGGCCTGAACGCGGCCCTCGTGAAGGAAGGCCACCCGGTCGACGATCTCGAAGACCTTGTGAATCTCATGAGTCACCAGGATCCCGGTGAACCCCAACCTCCGGTGGAGGTCGTCAATGAGCTTGAGAATGGCGTGGCCGAAGATCGGGTCGAGCCCGGTGGTCGGCTCGTCGAAGAGCATGATTTCCGGCTCGCTGATCAGCTCCCTCGCCAGGGCCGCCCGCTTCTGCATGCCGCCGCTGATCTGGGAGGGGTACTTCTCCTCCGCTCCGCTGAGCCCGACCCGCGAGAGCTCTTCCATGACCCGCTCCCGAATCGCTTCGTTCGACATTCGGGTCTTCTCCCGGAGCGGGAACGCCACGTTCTCGAAAACGGTCATGGAGTCGAAAAGGGCCCCGCCCTGAAAAAGAAACCCGAGCCGTTCCCGAAGCTTGGTCAGGCGGCTTCCCCTGAGAACGGCCATGTCCTCGCCGTCGATGAGCACGCGCCCCGAATCCGGTCGAAGCAGGCCGGCGATATGCTTGAGAAGCACGCTCTTTCCATACCCGCTCCTTCCGATCAAGGCCAGGAGCTCGCCCTTCTCCAGGGCCAGGGAAACGCCCTTGAGCACGGGAACGCCGTCAAAGGACCGGTGGAGGTCCTCGATGCGGATCATGATTGCGGAGCCGTCCGCCCCGGCTCCAGCCCTGTTTGCCTCCCGGTGCACGCCTTCTCCAACCGTCAAAACATGATGGACGTCATGAAATAGTCCCACACGAGAATCAGAACCGACGAGAAGACCACCGCCTGGGTGGTGGCCCGGCTGACCCCTTCCGCACCGAACCCCGTGTGAATCCCCGTGTAAAACCCCTTGTAGCAGCAGACCCAGGCGATGATCACGCCGAAGCTCAGGGACTTGTACAGCCCCTCGGCGACTTCCGAGAGATCCACGTAGTTCGCCATCTCCCCGAAGTAGGTTCCCGACCCCACGCCCAGAAGCTTCACCCCCACAATGTATCCCCCCATGATGCCCACCACATCGAACACGGCGGTCAGAAGAGGCAGGGCGATCAAGGCTGCGAGCAGGTTGGGCACGATCAGGTAGCGAAACGGGTTCAGCCCCATCAGGGTCAGGGCATCGATCTGATCGCTGATCCGCATGATCCCGATCTCCGCCGTCACGGCGGAGCCGGCCCTTCCGGTAACCATGAGCCCGGTGATCACCGGACCCATCTCCTTGATCAGGGACAGGGCCACCATGGGACCCAGGAACGCCTCCGATCCGAAACGGTTCAGGGTGTAAAAACCCTGGAGCCCCAGGACCATCCCGGTAAACGAGCCCGTGAGAAGGATGACCACCAGGGACTGCCATCCGATGAAATGGATCTGCTTGACCAGCCGGGAGACCTTGACAGGGGGGATGAGGCAGTAGAACACAGCCTGGGCGAGAAAGAGGCCCATGAGACCGGCCCTTCGCACAACCATCAGTCCTGCGGCACCCAGCCTTCTGATCAGATCCAAGACGCCACTCACCGATCCAACCCCATATCGCGACCTGTTCCGGATCCACAGGGCGGCCCGGCACGCCGCCGGACTGCGGACCTCGTACCCCCGCCCGCGAACAGCCTGCTGCAGGGGCGTCCGAGATTCGTGATTGGATTATCATTCTTGTACGCGGCTTGACAACATCAAAATGCACGGATCCGCCGCAATTCCACGCTTTCATGCGGGAGTCCGCTTCCGTTGTTCGTCTCATCCATGCACAATGAGCGGATTCAGGGCGCACCTGCTGGATCGTCATTCAGACCGGTGGACTTGAATGTTTCGAAAGCTTATTCGTCAACGCAGGGTTCCAGCCAGGACAGCCTCATTCCGCCTGTGTCCAGGAGGGCCGGAAGTCCGATGGGCAGGGGCAGGTTCCGGTTTCCGTGCCCCACCGGGAGACCGGCGACCACGGGAATGTCCAGGGGGGATAGATGCTCCATCAGCAGGGCAAGGAGATCCTCCACGGAATGGTCCCCGTCGAACTCTCCCAGGAGAAAACCCGACAGCCGCTCGAAGACGCCGCCCAGGGCCAGGTGGGTCAGCATGCGGTCGATGCGGTAGAGCGGCTCGTGCGTCTCCTCGAGAAACAGGATGGCGCCGTCCAGGTCGGGCATGAAGGGCGTCCCCACCAGGTGGCTCACCAGGCTGAGGTTCCCCCCGAACACAGGGCCGGTCGCCCTGCCCTCCCGGATCACGCGGCCCCCGGGAAGGAGATCGATCTCAGGAGGCTCGCCCGCCTCGCAAATCCATCGAAGGAGACGCTCGAGGTCTTGAACGGTTTCGCCGTGCAGCCCCTTCACCACCGGTCCATGGAAGGACACAAGCCCCGTGGCGGCGTGAAGACCCCACAGCAGCGCGGTAACGTCGCTGTAGCCCACAAAGATCTTGGGACGGGCACGGATCAGGGAGAGGTCGATGCGGGGAAGCAGCCGGAGGCAGCCGTACCCGCCGCGCGCGCAGAACACCGCCTTCACTTCGGGACGGGCGAACATGGTGTGGAGGT
>JAIPEI010000257.1 GCA_021737245.1 Deltaproteobacteria bacterium
AATGCCTACACCGAGAAGTGGGGCGTGGAGCCCGAGGGTCTGGGAAGCTCCAGCAGCTACATGTCGGTCTACGTGCTCAAGGACGCCATCGAGCGCGCCGGGACCCTGGACTCGGACAAGGTGGTGGAGGCCCTCGAGCAGACGGACCTGATGGGCGTCTACGGCCGGATCCGGTTCGATCCCAAGAGCCACCAGGTCATCCCCGCGCTGGACCCCGAGGAGGGCGCCGTGGGCACCATCCTCCAGTGGCAGGACGGCAAGCGCGTCGTCGTCTACCCGGAGAGCATCGCCACGGGGAAGATCCTGCTGCCTCCATGGATGCAGTAGCCTTCGGCGAAACGGCCCTTTTCTTCAACCTCCGCTCCGCATCTCCGCCCCCCTGATCTTCTCGAACACTGGGGGGACGGAGGGCGCCCGCGTCGAAAGCGCGGGCGCCCGGAGGGGCAGGGACCTTTTCCTTTCTCTTGATCTGAAAATAAAACCCGCTCACCCGCCGCCGGAAGCGCTATAATCTATTGATATTCCGAGGGCGGATCTCAAGGCTTACGGCTTTTTACGACTCCATCGGATGTTCCGGAACCTTTGACCAACACCAACCGGCATGAGTGTGACATGGACATTCTCATCTACGGCACCATCAACAGCGTCTCCCTGGCCCTGATGGCGCTGGGGTTTGCGCTGGTCTACGGCATCAGCCGAGTGGCCAACTTCGCCCACGGCGCCCTCTACGTGGTAACGGGGTTCCTCACCTGGAGCCTGTTCAAGGGGGCGGGGCTGAACTATGCTCTGAGCATTGCGCTGGCCATGCTCTTTACCGGCTTGATCGGCGCGCTCATCTACCAGTTCTTCCTCATCCGGGTGCGGGGGATGGCCATCTCCGAGATCATCGCCTCCTATGCCATCGGCCTGGCTATTCTGGAGGGGTTCCGGTGGGGAGGATTCAAAGGCATGACCTACACGCTGCCCCCCTTCGTGGAGGGAAGCATGGTCCTGGCGGGGACCCCGGTGGACTACCACCGCCTCCTGGTGGTGCTCATAGGGTTCGGCGTGGTGGCGTTCCTCTGGGCCTTCACCCACTACTCGAGGATCGGGCTGGCCCTCCGCGGCATGGCACAGGACGAGCGGGCCGCCCTGATGCTGGGCATCGACTCGGACCTCATGGCCGTGGTGGCCATGGCGTTCGGTTCCATGCTGGCGGGTCTCTCCGCCGTGGTGCTGCTGCCGCTCGGGAACATCGTGGTGGAAAAGGGCTACGACGTGCTCATCCAGGCGATCGCCGTCTGCATCGTGGGCGGTTTGGGAAGCTGGTTCGGCGCGGTGGTGGCGGCGTTCATCATCGGCTTCGCCCAGATTGTGACGGTGGTCTGGTGGGGAGCGCACTTTCAGATGGTGGTGGCGCTTCTGGCCATCATCTTCACCCTGGTCCTGCGGCCTTCGGGCCTGTTCGGGCGCCAGAAAGAGCTGGAAGAGAGGGTGTGAGCCGTGAGCGATGAACAGCGACGAAAGGAACGGCTGGACCGCGGAATCAAGATCCGATCCGACAGCCTGTACGCCATCATGAGCTGGCGGGAGCTGGCCTACCTTACCGCCCCCCGGTTCCTGCTCATCGCAGGCATCCTGCTATTGCCCCTTCTCGTGCCCGGCATGTACTGGCAGCGGGTCGTATCGGTGGTCTGCATCTACGCCCTCCTCGCTTTGAGCTTCGACCTCATGGCCCACTACGTGGGCCTGGTCAGCCTGGGCGGGGCGTTTTTCATCGGTACGGGCGGGTACATCTCCGCCATGCTCAACACCTCCCTGGGGGTGCCGCCGCTCCTGGCCATTTTCATCGCGGCGCTTCTGGGCGGGGTGATCTGCACCGTCCTGCTCCTCCCGTGCCTGCCGCTCCGGGGGGTCTACTTCGCCATCGTGACTCTCATGTACCCGCTGTTTCTGGCCCGGGTCATCGAGGCCCTGGACATCTTCGGCGGCACGGACGGGATCATGGGGGTGGAGAGCTTTCCCAACCGGTGGGTGGAGCAGTACTTCGTCATCGCCATGGTGCTCCTGTTTCTCTTCGGGCTGCGCCGCCTGGTGAACACGGACCTGGGCCTCGTTCTCAGGGCGGTGATGGACAACGACCAGGCCGTCAAGGCTTCGGGCATGAGCGTCGCCCTGTTCAAGGGCCTGGCGGTCTTCATCGCCTCGGGCATCGGGTGCCTGGCCGGGGCGTGTATCGTCCACATCTACATGTGGAGCGGGATCTCGCTTTTCGCGCTGGACTTCTCGATCCTGCCCATCGCAGCCACGGTGATCGGCGGCGGAGGGACCCTGGTGGGTCCGGTGATCGGGTGCTTCATCCTGGTCCCCGTCTCCGAGCTCCTGCGGGAGTTCGGGACCCTGCGGATCGTATGCTACTCAATCATTCTTATGGCCTTCGTGGTGTTCCGGAGCGAGGGCATCATGAACTACGGCCGGCGCAAGTACCATCAGTTCGAAAGGTGGGTGAAGGTATGAGCGAGGAGCCCATTCTACAGGTCCAGGAGGCGACCAAGGCCTTCGGCGGCGTTCTGGCCCTGAACCGCGTGAGCTTCGACGTCCGGAAAGGGGAGGTCCTGGGGATCATCGGTCCCAACGGGTCGGGCAAGACCACCGTGGTGAACTGCATCACCGGGTTCATCAAGATGACGTCGGGCCGCGTCCTGTTCCACGGGAAGGAGATCACGGGCAAGCCGCCCCACAAGATCGCGGACATGGGGGTCACCCGCACCTTTCAAGTCATGCGGCCCTACTACAGTCTCCCGGCTTACAAGAACCTCGTGATCCCGCTTTTCTCGCCCCGGGCGCGACGGACCGGAGGCTGGCGCGGCGGAGGCCGTCTCGGCGACCGGAACACCGTGGGGATCGACATTCTGGAGGAGATCGGATTCGAGCGTGACTCCTTCGTGCCCTACAAGCTCGCCTCTACGCTTCCCACCGGGTACCTCAAGCGGCTGGAGCTGGCCCGCTGCCTCGCCCTCCAGCCCGAGGTGATCCTCTGTGACGAGGTGTTCTCGGGCCTGAGCATGAGCGAGATCGCCAGCATGCTGCCCCTGATCGAGCGGTTTCAGATGGAAGGGATCACCGTTGTGATGATCGAGCACCGTCTGAGGGAGCTTTTCCGCGTGGCCGGCCGCATCGTGGTCATGAACTTCGGGGAAAAGCTGATAGAGGGAAGCCCCGAAGAGGTCATGGCCGACGAAAAGGTGCGGGAGGCCTACTTCGGGTCCGAGGAGGTGGAGGAGGTCATGACCTATGCTTGAGGCCACGGACCTGATGGTGTTCTACGAGAACATGCTCGCTCTCAACAACGTGAGCATCCGTTGCGACGAGAGCCGGATCGTCGGGGTGTTCGGCGCGAACAGCGCGGGCAAGTCCACCCTGATGTACACCCTTTCCGGGATTATGGAGGACATCCGGAAGAAGGAGGAGATGTCCGGCGGGGAGCGGATCACCGTGCTCGGAAGGATCGAGTACATGGGCAAGGAGATCACCCGCCTCAAGCCGAGCAAACGGGCGCGGCTGGGCATCGTGCTCTGCCCGGAGCGCCGCCGCATCTTCAACGAGAGCAGCGTGCTGGAGAACCTCCGGATCGGAGGCTACCTGGCCTCTCCCAAGCAGGCAAAGGAAACCCTCGACTACGTGTTCCAGCTGTTTCCGGCCATCGAGAAGCTCAAGAAGCGCGTGGGCGGGTTCCTGAGCGGGGGTGAGCAGCAGATGCTGGCCGTCGGGCGCGCTCTCATGGCTCAGCCGAAGCTGCTCCTCCTGGACGAGCCTCTCATGGGGTTGAGCCCGCTCATTCAGGCGATCCTCGTCCGCTCGACCCGGGAGATTCGCAACCAGACCGGCATCTCCATCATCGTGACCGAGCAGTACGCCCGGCCGGTGATCCCCATCGTGGACTACGCCTTTATCCTGGAGAACGGCACGGCCGTCCTCGAAGGAACCAAGCAGGAGATGCTCGGCAATCCCGACGTGCGCTCCGCTTACTTCGGCGTGGAAGAAGAAGGGGGGAAGAGTTGATCGAGCAGGAGCAGAGAGACGCATGAAGATCTCCGAGCAAGAGCTGGAAAAGGAACTCACCTTCACGCGGTTCGACCGCATGAGCGAAAAATACCCGGACCGTCCCGCGGTCGTCTACCTGGGCGCGAGCTTCTCTTATCGTAAGCTTCGTGACCTGAGTGAGCGGTTTGCCGGCGGCCTCACCGGGCTGGGGGTGGGCAGGGGCGACCGGGTCATGATCTACACGGCCAACTGCGTCCAGTGGCTCATTGCATTCCTGGCGATCCAGCGGATCGGTGCAGTCATCGTGCCCGTCTCTCCCATATACACCTCCTTCGAGATCGAGTACATGCTCAAGGACTCGGGCGCCGAGACCATCATCTGCCAGGACACGAACTTCTGCTATGTGCAGGAGGTGTTCGCCACCACCCCCCTCAAGCGGGCCGTCGTCACGAACCTCGTGGACCTGGTTCCCCCGTGGAAACGGCTGCTGGCCTACCTGTTCGACCGGGTCCCCAGCGGCAAGGTGGAGCGGGACGAGCGCGTGATCCGTTTCCGTTCCCTCCTCCGGACCGCTCCCTTTCGGGAGACGCCCGACCTGGATCCCTGGAAGGACCTTTCCTACATCCTGTACACCGGCGGGACCACGGGCTTTCCCAAGGGCGTGCCCGGAAACCACATCGGCATGACCTCCTACGTGAACGACGTGACCGAGGACGTGGCCGGCGGGCACCTCCTCGAGGGCGAGGACGTCTACGTGGCGGTCAACCCCCTTTTCCACATCATGGCCCTGGGCCTGTGCATGGCCGTGGGGCTCAACAAGGGAAACTGCACCCTTCTCATGCCCGTTCCCCAGGTGGACGCCATCCTGGAAACCGTTCAGCGTCACCGGGCGCGGTGGATGCTGGGCGTGCCTGCGCTCTACCGGATGATCCTGGAGAACGACCGCCTCGACCAGTACGACCTGAGCTCCCTCGTCTACTGCTATTGCGGGGGGGACGTTTTGCCGGTGGAGGTGTTCAAGCGGTGGAAGGAGCGGTTCGGCATCCCCATCTACCAGGTGTACGGGTCCACCGAGGCGGGCCATGTGACCTACAGCCTGATCGACGGGGATCCCAAGCCCACCACCATCGGCGTGCCGCTTGCGAGCCGGGAGTGCCTCGTGGTGGATCCGGAGACCCTGGAGCCCGTTGCGGACGGAGAGAGCGGCGAGCTGGTGGTCACGTCTCCTTACACCCTGAAGGAGTATTTGAACAAGCCCGAGGAGACCAGGCGCTCCTATGTGGAGATCCAGGGGAGGACCTTCTACCGGATGGGAGACTTTGTGAAGCGCGACGAGGACGGGCAGTTCGTCTACGTGGAGCGCTCCGCGGACATCATCAAACACAAGGCCTACCGCGTGTCGGCCTCCGAGGTGGAGGCGGTGCTACAGGATCACCCCACGGTGATCGGGGCCTGCGTGGTGGGTGTGCCCGACCCCAAGGTGGGGGAGCGGATCAAGGCCATCGTGGTGCTCAAGGAGGACGCTCGCGGCGTGGGCGGAGCCGACCTCATCCGCTGGTGCAGGGAACGGCTTGCCTCTTACAAGGTTCCGGGGTACATTGAGTTCAGGGACATGCTTCCCAAGAGCAAGGTCGGAAAGCTCCTGCGCCGGGAGATCAGGGACGAGGAGCGGAGGCGCATGGACGACGGTTCCAGGAAGAAGTGACGCCGGATGCAGGGGCCGATTAAGCGGCC
>JAIPEI010000258.1 GCA_021737245.1 Deltaproteobacteria bacterium
GCCGCCGGCCTCCAGGCCCGCGGCGCGGACCTCGTTTGTCCACTGCTCCACGTCGGAGGCGAGCTCCTCGTGGGCCCTGGACTCGCCCGTAATCCGGACCCGCACCACCAGGGGAAGGGCCGGGTTCTCCTCCAGGAGGATTTCGAACCGCTCCACAATCCGGTCGATCACGTCATAGCCGCCCGCCGCCTCGGAGGCGTCGAGCTCCTCCACGAACCAGCGGGCCGCGTCGAGCGGGTGAAACACGGCCTCGGCGCGGCCCTGGTCGTCCACCGCCACCATCATGCACCCTTTGGCCCCGGTCTCCCGCACGTGGCGGCCCTGGGTGTTCCCGGGGAACAGCACGGGCGGGTCGTCCAGGAGCGTTTCCCGCCGGTGCACGTGCCCCAGGGCCCAGTAGTCGTACCCCTTGTCGCGCAGGGTCTCGAGGCTGCACGGGGCGTAGGGCTCGTGCCCCTCCCGGCCCGTGGCGCAGGTGTGGAGGACGCCGACGTTGAAGCGGCCGGACGCGCGCTCGGGGTACCCGGCGGCCAGATCCTTTCGGACCGCGGGCGAACCGAAGCTCTGCCCGTGGACCGCCACCTCCGGGTCGTCGAGCAGGAGGGTGCCGGGCCGATCCGAGGGAAACAGGTGAACCCCCTCGGGAAGACGCAGGGTCCGGGTGATCCGGCTCGCCGCGTCGTGGTTGCCCGCCGCCAGGAAGACCGGGACGCCCGCCTCGCGGAGCTTCTGCATCTGGGCCGTGAAGTGGAGCCCGGTGTTGTAGTCCCGCCAGTCGCCGTCGTACAGGTCGCCCGCGATCACCACGAACGCCGCCTCCTCGGCCACGGCCAGACGCACCAGGTTCTCGAACGCACGACGGGTGGCGTTGCGGAGCTCCTCCACGGGCGCACCCTCGTACGCCTCCAGCTTGTGCATGGGGCTGTCCAGATGCAGGTCCGCGGCGTGCAGAAACTTGAACATGGGGTCAGGTCTTGATTTTTGACATTTGCGGGTTCACAAGGGTCCCGGAATACATCGAGAAGGCGGGATCGCGTCTAGTCGGCCTTCAGTGCGGTGTCCCAGATGTCCGGATCGCTCGAGCTGGTGGTGATGATAGGCCGCTTTGCCACGCCCAGCACCCTCTGGGTCTCCTCGGGCATGGCGGTGGAAAGATAGGCCTTGAGCTCCCGCATGGTCACGATCCCGTCTTTGGACGCCACGCTGAGAAACCCGTCCGCCTCACCCGAGAGGCCTTGAATCAGGCAGTGGGTGAACGCCCCGTTCTTCCATGAGGTGTGCTCGATGGACCTGCGGTCCGTGTCCGCTCCGACCATGAAAATCCAGCCTTGTGGGACTGTTCGCTCCTTCCGCATCCGGCGGATTCCAGGCACCACCGAGATGTCCCGGTGCCCCCGGGTGATGAGCTTTCCGGCATGGCAGGTGTCGGCCAGGACGATGACGTTCTTCGCCTTCCGCTCCTCGAGGGCGACACGGACCCGGTCCATTCGGTAGCCGGTCGCCGGGATGGTGATATCCGTGTCATGGCAGGCAAAGTAGACCTTTTCCGGGTCTTCCGGATCCGGAAAACCGTGCCCGGCCCAGAACAGCACGATCTGGTCGTTCGGACCCGCCTTGGTCAACCACGACTCCAGGGCGATGAGGATGTTCCGTCGGGTGGCCTGTTCATTGACCAGCAGGTTGACATGGCTCCGTTTCCAACCCAGCCGCAGGAGGATATTCGCGAAGGCTCGCGCATCGTCGTCCGCATAGATCAGGTTGCTCAGGCCGCCCCGGTTCACCTGCTCATACTCGGCGATCCCGATGACCACGGCGAACCGGTCCCCGGCCCCGGCAGCGGGGAGAGGGGGAACGGACTGCCCGGTGCCAACCGGCTCCGTGGAGACCGATTCGGCGCCCGTGTCCTTCACCCTGGACCGGAGCTCGGCCATCTCCTTCGGGTTGTCGGCCAGCAGGAAGTGGGCGGTGACGATGTGCTCCTGGTTGGCGTACGCCTTGACCGACCACTTTCCGCTCGGCCGGTTGTACTTCCGGTCCAGCTTCATGCTGTTGAAGGTGTACCAGTCATTGTGAAGCACCTTCACGTCGGCCTGCTGGGCGCCCAGCTGCTTTCCGTCCGGCCGGTACCACTCGAACCGGAAAGTGTACCGGGCCTTGGGGACCAGATCGAACCAGTGCATCACCATGAAGACCTTGTTACCCTGCCCCTTGTAGAACTCGTCGGTTTCGTTTTCGAGCTCGGTCAGTTGCTTTTTCCCCCGAAACTTCCCCTGCTGGACGCGTTCGAACTGCAAGCCCTCGCACAGGTGATACTCGTAGCTTTGGGGCGCGGGAAGGTCCGTTCTCTGCTGCTGCGCGGTGACGCACCCCCCGGCCGCCATGAGCAGGGAGAAAAAGGCCGCCCAAACAACGCGGTTGCCCAGATCTGAGCGCATGGCTGTCTCCTTCGTGAAGAGAGGCTGGCATTGGCATTTTGGATCCACAGGGGATCGATCGGGAGGCTGGCCGAGGAAACCGATTCTGCCTTGTGGATCGATCCGGACCGATGGCGGACCCTGGGACTGCACAAAGATTAAATTATATCACGTTTCAACCTGAACACCAAGACCTGTCAGGCAGGGCTCGATCCCCGGCTGCCCGCCCGGTTGGCCGGGCAGCCCGTGTGCCGGCAACGCATAATCCACGTTGCTCCCCCCAGGCCTCGACGCCCAGGACCCGGAGAACGGCCTCCTCGATGGATGCCTACGTCCCCGGGTGGGCCGGCAGCTCGGAGAAAAGACTGCGCCGGCGAAATCATGGAAATGCCTTGCACAACGGATCATGTTTCTGGTCAAATGGTGGAAGTATGGAAACGCTCCCCGAGCCTGTTCCCTGCTCGATGGCACCGTGGCATTGAGGAGCCCGGCATCAGGGGATACACTGCGCACCCCCGATCACCCGTCACCAGGAGGCGCCGCCGCCGAATCGCCGGCGCGCGCATGCCTTCACCCAGGAGTCAGCGAACATGGATCCCTTTTCAGGACCCCAGAACCGCCAGCCCCAGATGCCCCAGATCCGCCTCGAGGACATGGACTTCAACCGAATCGGCCGTTTCGTGCGGTGGGCCCTGCTGGCCCTCGGCGTTATCCTCCTGTGGTGGGGGGTGAACTGGGGCCGCGGCTTTTACGTGGACTGGCTCTGGTTCGGCAACCTGGGCTACGAGACCGTCCTCCTGCGGGTGATGACCGCGCGGGTGGCCCTGTTCCTGATCGGAGCGGTGCTCTTCGTGGGCCTGGCCGCGCCCAACCTCTACGCCGCGCACCGGAACACCGGCCGCATGCCGCAGCCGTCCGGCAGCGTGCTCCCTCCGGAGGCCTACGCCTCGGCCCGCAAGCTCATGGTGTGGGTGGCGGGCGGGTTCCTGCTTCTCGCGGCCGTGCTCATGGCGGTCAACCCGGCCTCTGAGTGGGAGAAGATCCTTCTCTTTCTCAACGCCCTCCCTTTCAACGAGACCGACCCGATCTTCGGCCGGGACTTCTCATTCTACATCTTCACCCTTCCGGCCCTGAGCCTGGCCCGCTCCTGGCTCCTGAGCGCCGTGGTGGTGCTTCTGCTCGTGGTGGCGGTGTTCTACTACCTCACCTTCACCCTTCGGGGGGAGCGCTTTTCGCTGAGCGGGAGCGTGAAGACCCATCTGGCCCTGCTCGTCTCCCTGCTCTTCGTGCTCATCGCCGCAGGCCACTGGCTGAGCCGGTACGACCTCCTCTACTCCCCCACCGGCGCGGTCTTCGGGGTCGGATACACGGACGACCACATCACCCTGCCCGCCCGGACCTTCATGACCTTCGTGGCCCTGGCGGCGGCGGCGCTCTTCGTGGTCACGGCCTTCTCCGACCGGAAGCGCCTCATCATCTATGCCGTCGGCGGCTGGGTCGCATTGAACCTCCTGGGCGGAAGCGTGCTCCCGGCCCTGGTCCAGCGCCTCCAGGTGGAGCCCAGCGAGCTGGCCAAGGAAAGGCCCTACCTGGCCAGCAACATCGATTTCACCCGCCGGGCCTACGGGTTGACCAAGCTCAAGAGCCAGAGCCATCCGGCCCGGGGCAACGTGGATCGCGAAACCATCGCCGAGAACCAGGGCACCATTCAGAATGTCCGGCTCTGGGACGAGGGACCCCTGCTCCAGAGCTACAACCAGATTCAGTTCTTCCGGCTCTACTACGACTTCCTGGCCGTGCACACGGACCGCTACCGGGTGGGAGACGAGCTGAGGCAGGTGATGATGGCCACCCGCGAGCTCTCCGCGGACAAGCTCCCGGCGGAGGCCCA
Source organism: Deltaproteobacteria bacterium (assembly GCA_021737245.1). GTDB lineage: Bacteria > Desulfobacterota > DSM-4660 > Desulfatiglandales > HGW-15 > JAIPEI01. The sequence continues at coordinate 4,306 of JAIPEI010000258.1, forward strand.
GCGCTGGGTGAACCGGCACCTCCAGTTCACCCACGGCTACGGCGTGGCCATGAGTCCGGTCACCGAGGTGGAAGCCGGCGGGCGCCCCAGCTTCTTCATCCGTGACGTGCCGCCCAGGGGCGAGATTTCCCTGGAGAGGCCTGACATCTACTACGGCCTCAAGAGCCTGAACTACCTGATCGTGAACAGCCGCATGGAGGAGTTCAACTATCCCGGTCCCGACGGCCCGGTCTACACCCGGTACCAGGGCGACGGAGGGGTCGAGATGAGCTCCTTTTTCCGGCGCCTGCTCTTCGCCTGGGAGTTCATGGATCTGAACATCCTCATCTCCGGGGAGATCAACCCGGACAGCCTCATCCAGTTCCGGCGGACCGTGCAGGAGCGGTTCTCCACCGTGGCCCCGTTCCTTCTGAGGGACCGTGAGGCCTACAGCGTGGTGGCCGACGGCCGGCTCTTCTGGATCCAGGACGCTTACACCTACACGAACCGCTATCCCTACTCCACGCGGTGGAGCCGGAGCTTCAACTACCTCCGGAACAGCGTCAAGGGCGTGATCGACGCCTACCACGGGAGCCTCGACTACTACGTGGCCGACCCGGAAGACCCCATGATCCAGACCTACCAGGCCATTTTCCCGGACCTGTTCAAGCCCATGGATGAAATGCCCGAGCACCTCAGGACGCACGTGCGGTATCCCCTGGACCAGTTCACCGTGCAGACCGAGATGCTGCTCCAGTACCACATGCAGGACCCTGTGGTCTTCTACAACAAGGAGGACCAGTGGTCCATCCCCATGCAGAACTCCTTCGGACAGAGCCAGGAGCTCAAGCCCTACTACATCGTGGCCCGCCTGCCCGGGGAAGAGACCGAGGAGTTTATCCTGATCCAGCCCTTCACCCCCCAGAACCGGCACAACCTGGTGGGCTGGATGGCGGCCAGGAGCGACGGGGAGCACTACGGCGAGCTCGTGCTCTTCGACTTCCCCTCCGGGCGTCACGTGGACGGGCCCAACCAGGTGGAGGCCCGCATCGACAACGACGCCGTGATCTCGGAGCAGTTCACCCTGTGGGGACAGGTGGGGAGCGAGGTCCGAAGGGGCATTCTCCTGGTCATCCCCGTGGGCGACGCCCTGCTCTACGCCGAGCCGGTCTTCCTCAAGCCCGAGACCCTGGAGTTCCCGGAGCTCCGGCGCATCATCATGGCCGACGCCACAAAGGTGGTCATGCACCAGAGCCTGGAAGACTCCGTGGATGCCCTGGTGGGCAAGCTCCCTCCGGTGGCGCCGGTAGCCGAGGACGTCGAGGAGCCGGTGCAGGCGGCGGAAAGGGCTCCGGCCCGAGACAAGCTGGGGTCCGTGCGGCGGGGCCTGGAGCAGGGGATGCAGAAGCTCCAGGAGGTGCTGGGCACCCTGAAGGAGTGAGTAGCCGGTATATGG
>JAIPEI010000259.1 GCA_021737245.1 Deltaproteobacteria bacterium
ACTGCAGGCCCGTTCCTTCCACCTCGCCTCCGGCGCTGATTCCTCCAAAGCACGCACACGTTCCCACGGCCAGGACGTACCGGGCCACTTTGGCCAGCGCCGAAACGATCTCCATCTTGGGCACTCCGAGCATCTCATCGTACCCGCCCGTTCCTTCGGGTCCACAGAGCACGGTCCCTTCCACGCAGAGGATGTCCAGCGGCTGGTCTCCAACCATCAACCGGTCGATCAGAGCCTTCAGCTCGTCGGCATCCATGGGGACCAGGGAGGGGTGCCAGAGCAGATCCAGGTCCCCTGCTTTGAAGAACTCGATCGCGTCGGGAGACTGGGCGTTGAAAAACGACCAGGTGTCTCCGCAGCATCCTCCGCACTGCATCCAAAACACGTTGTGGCTCATGTCTTCTCCTTCGGAGTTTGACTGTCCTTGCAGGGGCCGGGCCGCTCTCCGTCCTCGAGGCGGGGGACGGGAAAGCTCGCAACGAACGTCGTCCCCCGATTGTTCAATGGCTGGACCTCGAGCCTGCCTCCGCACTCCCGGACGATCTCCCGGGAGATGGACAACCCGAGCCCCTTGCCTTGGCCGGGGTCCTTGGTCGTGAAAAACGCCTCGAAGACCCGGTTCCTGAGGTGCGAAGGTACGCCCGCCCCGGAATCGGCGACCCGGATCTTCACCCGATCCTCCTCCTGAAAGGAGCGGACTTCGATGCGTCTTTCACAAGAGCGATCGTCCACGCTTTCAACGGCCTCCCGGGCATTGGTCAACAGATTGTACATCACCTGTGTCAACCGGTCATGGGCTGCCTCGATTCCCGGGAGGCCTTCGGCGAGATCCAGCTTCAGCTCGATGTCCTCCAGCTTCAACTGGTTCTCGAGCACGGAGATGCTAATGCGAATCGGTTCGTTCACATCCAGGAGGCCGTTTTCAGCCGGAGGCTTCCGGTGGAACTCGCTGAACCTGCGCAGCAGCGTTGAGGCGCGATCCACCTGGCGGCTGATCTCCCCGGCCACTTCTTCCAGCTGTCCCCTTTCCACCTCCGCTCCCCGGCGCACCATGATCCGCAGAAACTCGCTGCCCATCTTGATGGCGTTAAGCGGTTGATTCAGCTCGTGGGCCATGCCTGCCGGAACGCTCCCGAGGGTCGGGATGACCTTCAGCAGATCCCATGCAGTCACCAGCTGGATCCGCAGCATCAGGGAGGGAAGCAGAACCAGGTCCGCCACCAGGGCCGTCAGCATGGTCACGACCATCAGCCCCCCGAAAACGGCCGTGGGCTGAAATCGCGAAAACAGCAGGACCGAAAACCCCGCGCTGATGGTGAGCGTGGTATAGGTCACCGGCCTTCCCACGCTCATCACGCTGCTCCTCAGTGCGCGATCCTTGTTCAGGTCCCGCCTGAACTCCCGGTTGTACCGGGCAAGGTAGTGGATCGTATCGTCCACCGCCAGCCCGATGACGATTCCTGCGATCAGGCTGGTGGCCAGGGAAAGAGGGATTCCCAGCCATCCCATGAGGCCGAATGCGACGATGATGGGGAAGCAGTTCGGGAGCACGGCAATGAGCCCCACCTTCCCGGAGAGAAACAGCGCCGTCATGATCAGGAACACGACTCCCAGGGAAAGCGAGAGGCTCTTGATCTGTCCCATCGTCAGGAGATGGCTGCTGGCGGAGATGACCACCCCGAGCCCCGTTACGTTCAGCGACATCCCGGGGGGCAGGGATTCCTGCGCATACCCTGCGATCCTTTCCTGAAGATCCCTGAAGTCCCTGGAGCTGGACAGATGGGTCAACAGGAGGATGTTGGCCGCAGAAAACTCCGGGTTCATGAAGGGTCGAAGAATGTCCTCGCCCAGCAGGGACTTGTAGTCGTTGATCAGCATGCGGGCCTCGAAGTCCTCCTCGGGCAGGCGGTAGGTTCCGGGCTCGTAGCGGTTGGACATGTAGTTGACGAGCTGGAGGTAGTCGGCGAATGACACGCTCTTGTCCACGCCTTCGAGCGTGCCGAGAAACGTCTGCAGCTCCTGAATGGCCGCCATGTGCCGGGGGCTTTCGAAGAAATAGTCCGCGTTTCCCCGCAGCACCACCTGGGCGGGGAAGCTTCCGGACATGTCCCGGTAAATGTCGTGGAAACGCCGGCTGATCTCCGTATCCTCCTTGAAAAACGACACGGGATTGGTTTCCACCCGCACGAAGAAGATGCCGGCTCCAAAAACCGCCGTGAGAATCCCGATCGTGACCAGCGCCTTCTTCGGATGGACCGTGTTGATCCACACGATCCACTCGAGCCATCGATCCACGATTCGATCCACGAAGGGCAAGCCGCGCGATCCCCGCCGGGGAGGCGGCAGCAAGACAAGAACGGCCGGGAAGAAGCCGAGCAGCAGCACCAGCAGACTGAGCATACCGAAGCATGTCAGCAGCGCGAACTCGCGGACAGCCGGAATCCGGTTGATCCAGAGGGATCCGATTCCCACCACGGTCGTGACAACGGCCAGCACGGTCGGAAGTGCAATGTGGTCGAGGGTCCGGCGAACCGCCGCCCCGGCCTCCTCACCGGCCGATACCTCATCCATGTAGGATGAACAGAGATGCATGCAGTAGGCCGTGCCGACCGCGATGAGAAATACGGGAACAATCATGGTGACGAGCGACATGGACAGGCCCAACGCAGCCATCAGCCCCAAGGTCCAGACCACGGCGAGCGAAACCGTCAGGAGGGGCAGAATCAGGCAGTGCAGGTTCCTGTACAGGAGGAGGAGAATGATGGCGATCGCCGCCATGGTGACGGGAGGCAGCCCGAAGAAATCCTGCCTGGCGTATCGCGCCAGGGCATCGGAGACCAGGGGCATGCCGATCTGATAGACGGTGAGGGAATCGGGGGTCTTTGAGAGAACCTGTTCCACCTCTGCGATCACCTGGTCCCGTTCCGTATCCGCATCGAGAATCAGGTTGAGGACGGTGCTGCTGTGATCCTTCGAAATCAGGTTTTTCCGGAACAGGCGGACGGGTTCCGTCACCTTCTCGAACGCTTCCACAGAGCGGTCGCCTGCAAGATCCATCTCTTTCTTGATCCGGGGGAGGCTGATCACACGCCGGACCCCCTCGATTCCGGCGGCTGCATCGGAAATCCGGGCCACCGCTTCAAAGGTGACGGGATCGAACACATCGCCGGCACGAACGACCACCCGAATGATCTCGTCGGACCCGAAAACGCGCTTGTGGTTTAGATACTCGTGATGCTCGGGAATGTCCTCGATGATCAGGTCGTAAATGGACGTGCGAAAAGAAAGGTCCGGCAGGCGCCACAAAAAGAAGACGGTCAAGGCGCCTGCGATCACCAGGGCCGCGGCGGGGTTTCGCAAGACCGCTTCGCACAGCCCCACCCGGCCGGATTGCCGTGTCCAGCCGAACCGCATAAGAACGCATCCCGTTCACCGTCACGGCGAACGCCTGAATATGTTTTGCAGATGTGGCGTTTCCGCCTGCCCGGCTGGTGTAGGAACCGAAGATCCGGCCTTTTCCACCCGATAGGCCGATGGGAAATGATAGCACCAAAGCTCGAACACCACAACCCCGTCTCTCCCTGCCCAAATCGAGAGCAAGCCCGCCCTCGGACGGGACGGCGGGAACGTTGCCTGGGGAAGTTCAGGCCGCTTGGAGGGAATCGGGTGGCCGGCGATGTCGAAGCAGGGGACAGGGCTGCCGAGGCGGAGGGAGCTTACGAGTGATAAAATCCGATCATTTCGGATAAACCTTTGGCGTGGAAGAACTCACACCTTGACCCCGGACCCCTTGTCCGTGCGCCTTCGCTCCTCGTCGCGGATCTCCCGCCGGAGGAGCTTGCCCACCTTGCTCTTGGGGAGCATGTCCCGAAACTCCACGTACTGGGGAATCTTGTAGGGGGCGAGCCGCTCCCGGCAGTGCCTCAGGAGCTCGTTTCCGCTGACGCCCCGGACGTCCTCGCGCATCACCACGATGGCCTTGATGCGCTCCCCTACCCTGTCGTCGGGCACGCCCACCACACAGGCGCCGATGACCGCGTTGTGGTCCTGGAGGATGGCCTCGATCTCCGAGCAGGAGACCCGGTAGCCTTTGTACTTGATGATGTCGGCGCTCCGGTCCACGTAGTAGAGCTGCCCGTCCTCGTCCATCTTGAGGAAGTCGTTCATCCGGTACCAGATCTTGCCGTCGATCTCTACGTAGGCCCTGGCGGTCTCCTCGGGCTTTTTCCAGTACTCCTTGCTGATGAACTCCGATGTGACCAGGAGCTCTCCAGGGTTCCCCCGGCCCACGTCCTCCAGAGTCTCCGGATCCACGATGCGCACCTCCCGGGAGGGCAGAGGAACCCCCACGCTGCCGGGCACGGGCTTCCGGTCGAGCGGGGTCATGGAGGTGAAGCCCACCTCGGTGGCGCCGTACACCTGGTAGATGGGTACGTGGAACCGCTCCCCCCACCGGCGGAACACCTCCAGGGGCAGCACGTCCCCGCCGCTCCAGCAGTACTTGAGCGAGCTCAAATCGTAGTAGTCCAGCCGGTCGTTCTCCAGAATCATCCGATACAGGGTGGGCGCCCCCAGGAACAGGGTCCCCTTGTGCCGCTCTACGGCCTTGAGGATGGGGTCCACCTGGGGGATGGGCATGAGCACCGCGGTGTTGCCCTTGGTGAGCACCATGCCCAGGATCACCCCCTGGGCCATCTGGTGGAACAGGGGGTTCACCATGATGAAGACCTCCTTGCCGTCCTCGATGAACCCCTCGCCCACCTTGCCGATGTCGCTTACAAAGGAGACCATGCCGGTGTGGGTGATGATGCATCCCTTGGGAAACCCGGTGGTGCCGCCCGTGTACAGGATGTAGCAGAGCTGGGTCCGGGGGTCGATCTCCACCCTGGGAGGGTTGGGCGGGTGGCTTTTCAGAAGCTTCAGAAAGGAGTGGACATGGGGGCCCTTCTCGATCTTCCCGTCGGGGACCACATCGAAGAGGAAGCCCGTGAGGCGCTTGTAGGCGGGCAGCATGTCCACGTAGTTGGTGACGATGATCCGCTTCAGTCGGGTCTCGTCGAACACCTCCTGGATGTAGCGGAAGTTCGTGTCCATGCAGAGCACGGTCTCGGCCTCCGCGTCCTCGATCAAATACTTGATCTCGTGCGGGGTGTAGATGGGCGAGACCGGGACAGGCACCGCGCCGATCAAATGGGCCCCGAAGTAGGCGATCAGGAACTGCGGGCAGTTCGGGATGTAGAGCATGATCTTGTCGCCCTTGCGCAATCCCAGCCCGTCCAGGGCCGCGGCGAACCGGCGGATCTGCTCGACCAGCTTCCGATAGGTGATGCGTTCGCCCAGGTAGATGACGGCCGTGCGGTCCGGATACTTCTCGGCGGCCCGCTCCACGCCTGCAATCAGGGGTTCGTCGTATTTGCCCATAGGTCCTCTATCTCGAAACGTTTCCTGAATCCTCGGCCCTTTTCGTACTCGTACTAGTACTCAGCGGACCAGCACCAGTCTTCGGCTTTTCGTACTCGTACTCGTACTCAGCGAAGCGGTACTCGTACTCGGCTTTTGACTTTTTCTTCACGAACTCTCGTATTCAGTCTCATACTCCGAAAACGGGGCCTCTTCTCCGTACCACACCCCTGATTCCCGAAGCTCTCGATGAATCGATGCCATCCGAATCAACATCGAAGCGATCCTCGACAGGAGCGTTTTTCCCTCTTGCGTTTCCTTTTCCTCGATCACCT
>JAIPEI010000260.1 GCA_021737245.1 Deltaproteobacteria bacterium
GCTTTTTACGACGCCGTCGTTGATTCGGAATGTCATTTTCCGAGGCAGAACTCGCTGAATATGCGATCCAGGACATCCCCGGGGGCAGGCGTTCCCCTGATCTCGTCCAGGGCCGAGAGGGCGCTTTGCAGGTCCAGGGCGATGATTTCCAGGGGGGCCTCGTCCCGGAGGTTGTCCACCGCTTGAAGTACGAGGGAGCAGGCCTCGTTCAAGCCTCGTTTTTGACGGGCGTTGGGTGCGAAGGCCGCCCCGTCGCCATCCCGGCCCCCCGCCAGTAGCGTCTTCCGAATACCGCCGGCCAGGCCCTCGATGCCCTCTCCCGACAGGGCGGAAACCGGGAGGACCTGGATGTCGCCGCACTCCTCCATGAGGGCGGGCTCGTTTAGACGGGCCGGAAGATCGATTTTGTTCATCACGGCCAGCGTCGGTTTTCCCCTGCATTGCTGGAGGATTCGCAGGTCGTCCTCCTCCAGCTCATGGCTTCCGTCCACGACCCAGAGCGCGAGATCGGCGTTTTCGATGCACTGTTCCGCGAGCCGGATTCCAATCTCCTCCACCGCTCCCCGGACCGTGCGGTACCCGGCGGTGTCCATGAGCCGAACCGGAAGCCCGTCGATCTGTACGGTCTGCTCGATGATGTCACGCGTGGTCCCCGGCTCGGGCGTGACGATCGCACGGTCGCTTCCCGCGAGCCGGTTCAGGATGCTCGATTTGCCCACGTTGACCCGGCCCACGATGGCCACCCCGGCCCCGTCCACCCAGATTCGGCCCCGAGCGTGGGCGGCACGGATCTCCTCGAGCGGAGCCAGCACCCCGGCCTTCACCCGGGAGGCCGCCTCTTCGCCCGGTGCCAGGCCGTACCCTTCATCGGGATAGTCGATGGCCACCTCGGTGTGAGCGAGGAGTTCGACCAGTGTTTCCCGGACCACGCCGAGGCGGTCCTTCAGCCCTCCCTGGAGCTGGCGGGAGGCGAGCTCGATCCCGCGCTCGGACCGCGCTCGAATGAGATCCATCACCGCTTCGGCCTGGGTGAGATCGATCCGGCCGTTCAGAAAGGCCCTGAGCGTGAACTCCCCCGGGCGCGCCTGCCTGGCGCCCGCGTCCAGGACGACGTTCAGAATGCGCTCCAGAAGGGCGTGTCCGCTGTGGGAGTTGATCTCGACCACGTCCTCGCGGGTGTAGGAACGGGGGGCCTTCATGACGGAGAGGAGGACCTCGTCCACCGCGGCCCCCGTGGCGGGGTCCGCGATGACTCCCAGGTGGAGGTGATGGCTTTGCCATTCCCGAACGGGATGACGGGATCGGAAAATGCGGCGGGCGATGTCCAGAGCCGAAGGACCGCTGATGCGGATGATGCCGATGCCGGCCTGACCCGGGGGCGTGGACAGGGCGGCGATGGTGCCGGTGGACGCGAGATCATCCGTCATGGACAGATCCATCACTTTCGGGGAATGATCACCACTTTCTTCATCAGCCCTTCACCCCGGCTTCGCGTGTCCAGCTCCTGGTCGTCCTTGAGGGTCAAATGAACGATACGGCGGTCGCCGGGGTTCATCGGGTTCGTGGTGGCCGGGTTTTGGATGCGGTTGGCCTTCTCGGCCATGCGCAAGGCCAGTTGCGTGAGAGATTCCCTGCGACGCCGGCGATATCGTTCGGAGTCGACGACGACCCGAACCTTTCGTTCCAGACTTTTGTTGACGATCTTGTTCACGATGAACTGAATGGCATCCAGGGTCTTGCCCCGCCGGCCGATCAGAAGACCCGAGTTGTCCCCCTCGATGTTCAGGGTGACGTTGCCATCCATCCGCTGCGCCGTGATCCGGGTCTCCATGGGCATCAGCTCCAGAATGGTCTCCAGGGCCTCCCTGGCGACGCGCATCTCCTCTTCCTGCTCGGGGGTGGGGGGCCCGGACTCGATCTTCGGTTCCGGCGGCCGGATTCCGGCGCCACGTTCGCCGGCCTGGGCCTCTTCCGGTGCGACCGCCTCTTCCAGGATCTCTTCCTCTTCCTCTTCCTCTCCCTCCTCTTCTACCTCTTCTTCCTCCTCCTCTTCCGCCTCGGGGAGACCCGCGGCCCTCGCGAAGGAAGCCAGCTCACGCATGGTCTCATCGTCTTCTTCTACATGGTCCTGAGGGGTGTAGCTGACCTTGATTTTCGCTTTCTTGGTCCCGACCAGACCGAATATTCCAGCCGAACCGGGTTCTATAATATCAATATCCAGATCCTCAACCGGTAGATCCAGATATTTGGATGCGTTTTCAATGGCTTCTTCAGTGGTTCTGCCTTCAAATTCCATGGTTTCCATATGTGTCCTCCGATTGATTCTTTAAGCCGACTTTTTGAGGATTCGATACTGCTGACCAATGGAAAGAATGTTGTTCGTCAGCCAGTAGAGCACCAGCCCGGAAGGAAAGTTGATGAAAACAAAGGTGAAGATCAAGGGTAGAAACATCATGATCTTCGCCTGTGTGGGATCGCCCGGGGATGGACTCATCTTCTGCTGGAGAAACATGGAGGCCCCCATGAGAAGCGTGAGGACAGGGATACCGGATGGGGGAGCCATGAACGGGATCTGAAATGGAAATGTAAACAGACGATCCGGGGCCGAAAGATCGTTGATCCAAAAGATAAAAGGAGCATGACGAAGTTCGATCGAGCTGCTTAAAACTCTGAATAAGGCTAAAAAGACAGGTATCTGGATAACCATGGGGAGGCATCCTCCCATGGGGTTGACCTTGTATGTCTTGTACAGCTGCATCAGCTCCCGGTTCATCTGCTCCTTGTTGTCCTTGTGCTTCTCCCGCAGCTTGGCCATGAGGGGCTGGATTTTCTGCATCTCCTTCATGGACTTGTAGCTCTTGTGCGTCAGGGGCCAGAACAGGATCTTGATGAGCACCGTGAGGATCAGGATGGCGAAGCCGTAGTTGTGGACGTAGCCGTTGAAGAATCGAAGCGCTTGCAGGAGGGGCTTGGCGATGATGTCGGTCCAGCCGAAGTCCACCGCCTTGTCCAGGTCGTTCCCGACGGCGCTCAGGATCTTCACGTCACGGGGGCCGAGATAGAGGCTGAAGTCCGCCGACATCTGCTCCTGAGGACCGAGCCTCACCGGGGATGCGAGGTAGTCGGCCTCGAGAACCCCGGAAGGGAGTGTTTTTCCCCGGAAGCGGCCTTCACTCGGTGTCGAGGGAAGCACGGAGGCCATGAAGTAGTCGTCTTCGTAAGCGATCCAGCTGATGCTGCCGGACAGCCGCTTCTCCTCGTCCTTCATCTTCTTGGGCTTGATCTCCTCCAGCTCCCCGTTCAGGAGCAGCGCCACGCCGACAAAGCCGTAGTAGCTCTTCTGGTCCGAGGGCGGTAGGTTTCTCATGCGGGCCGAGAGGGCGCCTTCGACCGGCAGCTCGCCGCGGTTCACGGTTCGGGTTTTCACGTCGATCCGGTATCGGTCCGGGTAGAAACGGTAGGTATGCTCGAGCACGAGCCCGTTGGAGCTCTGCCCGGTCATGACCAGGGTCCGGGCGCCGGACTCGGGGGTTACCTCCAACCGGGCGCTGCTGAACTCGTACAGAACGGGCAGGGCCGGCTCGACGCCCTCGCGGGTGAAACGGAAGGCCAGGAGACCGTCCCGGGAGTCGGCCAGGTTGACCAGATCGACCCGGGGGGCGTTCGGATTCGCTGCTGTACGGTAGTTCTTGAGCTTGAAGCTCTCGAGCAGGCCGTCGACGTTGCTCCACGTGGCGGAGTAAAGCGGGGTCTCGACCCGAACCTCCTGCTCGGGAACGGGCTTCGCCGCAGGCGGAGGTCCGGCCGGTTGGGGTTGGGGTGCAGAAAGGCTCTCCTGTCCGGTCCGGAGCGGCGCCGGTTCTACGGCCGGCCGCTGCTCTTCCACGGCAGGGGCCTGATCGCCGGTGGAAGGGGCACGTTTTCCCGTCGGCGAGTAAAAGGCCGACCAGAGGACGAGAATGAGAAAGGAGAGCGCGAACGCGAGCAGGGTTCGTTTTTCCATGCAGTCACTCGTAGGCTGTGAGCGCTCCCATCAGCCCCCACCCCGGAGGGTACGGGGGAAACATGAATGGGTCACTCCTTTTGGGGCGCCGGTCCGGCAATCGGCTGTTTCGTCTCTGCGCGCCCGGGTGCTCGGCTAATCCACGGGATCATAACCGCCGGGATGGAACGGGTGGCACTTGGAGATCCTGATGAGCGCCTTCCAGGTTCCCCGGACCACCCCGTATTTCAAGACGGCAAGACGGGCATACGCGGAACATGTGGGGTGAAATCGGCAGGCGGGGCCGAAAAACGGAGAAATTCCAATTCGATATAGATCGACCAGGGCAACGGGTATGATGCGCAGCCTATGGATGGCGCGCTTTATCGAAAAGGATCGCACCCAGTTCCTCGCGCACCTTCCGCAGGTCGAGGTCCGCGGCTCCTTTTTTGGCCGCAATGACCAGATCGACCCCTTGCGGGAGGCGGCTCATGTTCAGTCGGTAGAACTCCCGGACGAGCCGTTTGATTCGGTTCCTCTGGACAGCGTTTCCGGTTCGCTTGCTCGCCGTGATCCCCAGCCTGTTCGTACCCGGCCCGCTCCGACCCACCGTGATCGAAAAATGTTCCGTGTGGACCTTCTTACCGGAGCGATTTAGATTGACAAAATCCTTTCGCTTCAATATTCTTCGCGTTTTTGGAAACGAAAAGGAGCCCATCCGGATTGGAACACTCTTCCATGGGAATTTCCAGCCGCGTTGCGGACATCACACGGACAACCGCTTTCGGCCCTTGGCGCGTCTCCGCCGTATCACTCGGGTTCCGCCGTTGGTCCGCATCCTGGCCCTGAAACCATGTGTGCGGGCTCGCTTGATCCTGCTGGGTTGATACGTTCGTTTCATTGTCACCGCTTCCGATTCATGCTAGGGGTTACGGGATTCGGGTTGCTGAAGCACAAACCTCTATCTAAACCATTGAATTTGCCTTTGTCAAGAAGAGAAATTACCCTATCGGCAGGATCTTTGGGGGATTGAGAGCGCGGACGTCGTCAGACTCCTAAAAAGATGCGGCGGGTACCATGAAAGGAGAGAACCATGTTGCTTGATCCGGTACTGGGTCTGTTTTCGAACGACTTGGCCATCGACCTGGGCACGGCCAACACCCTCGTCTACGTGAAAGGGAAGGGGATCGTGTTGAGCGAACCGTCCGTCGTGGCCGTCAGAAAGGATGCCAAGGGCGGCAACAAGGTCCTGGCTGTTGGAAAGGAAGCCAAGATGATGCTGGGGAGAACGCCCGGCAACATCGTGGCCATCCGGCCCATGAAGGATGGAGTGATCGCGGATTTCGAAATCACGGAGGCCATGCTGCGTCACTTCATCCGCAAGGTCCACAACCGGCGGACGCTGGTTCGTCCCCGGATCATCATCTGCGTTCCTTCAGGCATCACCCAGGTGGAGAAGAGGGCCGTGAGGGAGTCCGCGGAATCGGCGGGCGCGCGCGAGGTGTTTCTGATCGAGGAGCCCATGGCCGCGGCCATCGGGGCCGGCCTGCCGATCACCGAGCCTACGAGCAACATGGTCGTTGACATCGGCGGGGGCACCACCGAGGTGGCCGCCATCTCCCTGGCGGGAATCGTTTAGAGCAAGTCCGTTCGGGTCGGCGGCGACAAGATGGACGAAGCGATCCTTCAGCACATCAAGCGTAAGTACAACCTGTTGATCGG
>JAIPEI010000261.1 GCA_021737245.1 Deltaproteobacteria bacterium
GGTGTTCTGGACAACATCTACAATAAGCTCAACCCATCGGCGACATGAGCCGCCGAAGAGGACCGGTTAATCCCGGGCGCGGGCGGGAAGGGCCTTGCTCGGGCGTGTTCGAGAGACCGGCTGGATCCCGAGGCCTATGAGACTGGATTTTCGGTTCTCGGAACGACCCCTGGAGAACCTCTGGTGCGAGGCGGTCGTGGCGTTTGTCTTCCAGAGGAGGTTTCTGACCCAGGGGACGCTTTCCGGGCTCGACGCCAAGATGGGAGGCCTCCTGGGCCGGCTGGAAAAGGCGGGCTTCTGGACGGCGGATCCGGGGGAGAACCTGCTGGTGGCCTCCGAGGGCCGGATCAAGGCGGAGAAAATGCTCCTGTGCGGCATGGGCGACGGCTCGGACTGGGGGGAAGCCTTTTTCGCCGAGCAGGTGGAGAGCGTGGGCAGGGTGCTGGTGGGGTTGCAGGTCAGCGATTTCGCCGTACACATTCCCATGCGCGAGGGGGAGGAGGCCGATTATCCGGCCCGGCTCGAGATGTCGGTGCAGAAGCTTGCCGCTCCTTACGTGCGTGCCTGCGCAGATTCCATCGGCCGCGAGCTCAAGGTCGTTTTCTCCATCGAGCGCTTTTTTTCCGACGGCCTCCTTCCCGTGGCCGATCGGCTGCGCAGCCGCTTCGGTTCGGAGTTCGACCTCTCCGTGGTGATCGAGCGGGAAAAACACCTGGCCGTCGGGGCTTAACGGGGACTCGGGTCTCGAGGAATCACTGACGAACCAAGAGGATGCAGAGTGACCATGAAGTATGATGCGCAGAGAGTGGAAGCAAAGTGGCAGACGCAGTGGGAGGAAACCGATCTCTTCAAAGTGCACGAGGATCCGGACAGGGAAAAGTACTATCTTCTGGAGATGTTTCCCTACCCGAGCGGAAAGATCCATATGGGCCACGTACGAAACTACACCATCGGCGACGTGGTGGCCCGGTACAAGCGGATGTGCGGGAAAAACGTCCTCCATCCCATGGGGTGGGACGCATTCGGGCTGCCCGCGGAGAACGCAGCCATCGAGAACAACACCCATCCGGGCGAGTGGACCTACCGGAACATCGACTATATGCGCTCCCAGCTCAAGCGCATGGGGTTCAGCTACGACTGGGACCGTGAGCTGGCCACGTGCGACCCCGACTACTACCAATGGGAGCAGCTCGTCTTCCTGAAGATGTATGAAAAGGGGCTGGCTTACAAGAAGAAGACACACGTGAACTGGTGCGATAAGTGCCAGACCGTGCTTGCCAAGGAGCAGGTGGAGAACGGCTGCTGCTGGCGGCACCAGGACCAGGAGGTGGTTCTGAAGGAGATGGACTCCTGGTTCTTCAAGATCACGGCGTACGCGGAGGAGATCCTGGAGCAGTGCGACCGGCTTCCGGGCTGGCCCGAGCGGGTCCTCACCATGCAGCGGAACTGGATCGGAAAGAGCCGCGGCGCGATCATTCGGTTCCCTGTGGCCGGTTCGGAAGAGCAGGTCGAGGTGTACACGACCCGGCAGGACACGGTTTTCGGAGCCACCTTCATGTGCTTCGCCCCGGAGCATCCCATGCTGAAGGACCTGGTGCGCGGGACGGAGCAGGAGAGGGAGGTCCTGGAGTTCGTCGAGCGGACCCTCAAGGTGGACAGCTACATCCGCACGGCGGACTTCACCGTCAAGGAGGGCGTCTTCACGGGCCGCTACTGCATCAATCCGGCGACGGGGGAGGAGATCCCCATCTTCGTCGCCAACTTCGTCCTGTTCGACTACGGCACGGGCGCCGTCATGGCCGTACCCGCCCACGACCAGCGGGATTTCGACTTCGCCCGGAAGTACGGCCTGCGCCTGCGGGTGGTGATTCAGCCGGAGGACGAGAAGCTGGACGAGGATGCCATGACCGGGGCCTACGAAGGGGAAGGCCGGCTGGTGAACTCGGGGTCCTTCAACGGGCAGAAGAACCTGGAGGCCCTGGACCGCATTGCGGAGTGGCTGGAAAGCGAAGGGATCGGGCACAGGACCGTGAACTATCGGCTCCGGGACTGGAACATCTCCAGGCAGCGGTACTGGGGCGCGCCCATCCCGATCATCTACTGTGATGCATGTGGAACGGTGCCGGTGCCGGAGAAAGATCTTCCAGTGCTCCTGCCCATGGATGTGGAGATGCGCAGTCACGGAGGATCGCCGCTGCCCTTCGAGCCCTCGTTTTACGAGACCGCCTGCCCGCGCTGCGGGGGCGCCGCCCGCAGGGAGACGGACACCATGGACACGTTCGTGGAGTCCTCCTGGTACTTCGACCGCTATGCATGCCCCGACTACCGCCAGGGTCCCCTGGACCCTGCACGGGTCTCCTACTGGATGCCCGTGGACCAGTACATCGGCGGCATCGAGCACGCGATCCTGCACCTCCTCTACTCCAGGTTCTACACCCGGGTGCTCAGGGATTTCGGCTACCTGGAGGTGAGCGAGCCCTTCACCAACCTGCTCACCCAGGGCATGGTCTGCAAGGAGACCCAGTCGTGCCCCACGCATGGATACCTGTTCCCGGACGAGGCCAAGGACGGGCGTTGCGCGCGGTGCGGCGACGAGGTGGTGCTGGGGGGCACGGTGAAGATGTCCAAGTCCAAGAGGAACGTGATCGACCCCCAGGAGATGGTGGATCGGTACGGAGCGGACACTGTGCGCATGTTCTGCCTGTTCGCCTCACCGCCGGAGCGGGATCTGGAGTGGAACGAACAGGGCGTTGAGGGGTCGTACCGGTTTCTGAACCGGGTGTGGCGGCTCGTGACGGACAATCTGGACGCGCTGAAGGCCTCGGCCGTGTTCGACGGAGAAGGAGAATTGGCCGAGCCGTTCCGGAGCCTGCACCGTAAGACCCACCGGACCATTCAGAAGGTGACCGCGGACATAGAGGACCGGTTTCACTTCAACACCGCCGTCAGCGCGGTCATGGAGCTGATGAACGACATCAGCCGGATCCTGGGGGAAGGGCCGGAGCCCGGAGAGGAGGGCTGGCCCGTGATGCGCGAGGCCCTGGAAGCCGCAGTCGTCCTGCTTTCTCCCGTGGTGCCGCACATCACTGAGGAGCTCTGGAGCCTGCTGGGCAGGGAGGGGAACCTCCTGGGCGTTCCCTGGCCCCGGTACCGGCGGGAGGCCCTGGAGGTGGACACCCGGACCGTGGTGCTTCAGGTGAACGGTAAGCTCCGGAGCCGCGTCGAGGTGAGAGCGGACTGCGGCCGCGAGGAGCTGGAGAAAGCCGCACTCTCCGACGAGCGGGTGCGGAAGTTCATCGGGGAGAAACCCGTGAAGAAGGTGATCGTGGTTCCGAATAAGCTCGTCAACGTCGTGGTGTAGGGTTTCGCAAACGCCCATGGAGACATGACCATGACCAGACCGCACCATCGCCCACTCTCCATTTTGCCGGCCGTGCTCGTGAGCCTGGCGGTTCTCGGGACCCTCGCGGGCTGCGGGTACCGGCTCAGGGCGGACGGTCGCCCTGTGGGGCTGGAGGTCGAAAGCCTGGCCATCCCGCTCATGACCAGCACCTCCTCCAGGATCGCTTTCGAACCGGATTTCACCAAAGTGATCCGGGAGGAGTTCATCAGCCATGCGAACGTTCCCGTCCTTCCCCGGGAGCGAGCACAGATGGTCCTCATCGGCCACGTCCGAAACATCCAGACGGATCCGCTGACATACGACCTGGATCCGAGAACCATCCGCGGACACGATGTGACCTATGCCGTGACCGACAGCCGGCGGCTCCGGGTGGAGCTGGACGCGAAGCTGGTGGATCGGGCCACGGGAAACATCGTCTGGCAGGACAGCGGCCTGTCGGACGAGGCCAGATTCGAGGTGAGCCCGGATCCTCTCCGGACAAGGCACAATCAGCGCGAAGCCCTTCGACGAATCGCAGGCCGGTTGGCCAAGCGGGTCTACCTGAAAACCATGGAAAGGTTCTGATGGCCCGGGACCTCCAGCCCGAAGACGTGCTCGAGCGCCTGGAAAAGGGACGCCTGGACCCGTTCTACCTTTTCCACGGGCCGGGCGAGTTTCGCATGGAGCGGGTCCTCGATCGCATCCGGGCGGACTTCATACCCGAGGGGGCCCGCGACTTCAACCTGGAGATCCTTTACGCGGACAAAAAGCTCGACCCGGAGGAGATCGTAGGGCGGGCCCGTTCCGTGCCTTTCATGGCCCCGAACCGCCTCATCGTGGTCAGGCGCACCGAGGCCTTCATCGCGGAGCGGCTCGCCCGCCTGATCCCCTACCTTGAGCAGCCCGCCGAGACCACATGCCTGATTTTCACATCGTCCCAGCCGAACTTCAGCACCAGGTTCTACAAGGCGATCCGAAAGGCCGGGCTTGCCGTAGCGTTCAACGAGCTGACGGGGAAGCAGGTCGCGCCCTGGATCCGGCGGACGGCCGGGGAGCTCGGCCTGGAGTTGGATCGGGAGGGCTGCGACGTCCTTCAGGAGGTCGTTGGAAACCGCCTTCGCGATCTGCACGGCGAGCTGGAAAAGCTTCGCCTCCGGCACGGTGAAGGGGCCCGGGTGGGGGCCGAGGAGGTCCGGGAGCTGGCCGTGCACAGCCGGAGCTTCACCATCTTCGAGCTCATGAACCGGGTCTCGGTCAAGGACACGGCCGGGACGCTTTCCGTGCTGGGCCGCTTCCTGGAAGAGGAGGGGCCGAGGGAGGCCTCCCTGGGGATCATCGGCATGCTGAACCGGCAGGTTCGGCTGCTCTGGCAGGCCAAGTCCCTGGCGGCCGGGGGCGAACGGGTCGAAGGTATTGCGCGGGAGCCCTCGGTGCCGCCGTTTGCGGCCCGGCGGTTGCTGAGCCAGTGCGGGCAGTGGAGCGAGGAAGCATTGGAACGGGCGATTTATGATATATACGAAGCGGACGGGCGCCTGAAGACGGGTTCACGGCCGAACCCGCTCCTGGAGTCGCTCTTCATTGAGCTTTGCCGCTGACATGCGCCCTTTCCGCTGCAAGGGAGAGGGCGCGGTCGAGGCACCTTCAGGAGGAGAGCCGGTGAACCTGACGAGAGAGGCGGGAGATCTTCCGGGAGGCTGTCCGATGCTTGATCACCCCTTTGGTCGCCGTCTTCTGGAGAAGGGAAACGGCCGTTTTCAGGTTTGCCTGGGCCTGCTCCGGTGCGTTCTCGGCGATGGCGGAACGGACGTCCTTGACGGCTTTCTTGACCCGGGTCTTGTATCCGCGGTTGCGGAGCCTTCGGTTTTCACTCTGCCTGGCCCTTTTGAGCGCTGACTTGTGGTTTGCCAACTCTGTAACTCCTTCTGATATCTTGATGGTATGGGACGGTGAATCGAAATCCGGTGAAATCAAATCCGATGGAGTCGTAAAAAGCCCGAAGCCTTATCCGCCCCCTGGAATTTCAATAGACGATACCGTTTCCAGCGGCGGGTGAGCGTGTTTTTGCGAATCCGTCAAATCTGCACTTATAATGGATGCCTGGCGCTGATGTCAAGCCTAAAACATTCGGGCTGTTCCCGGCCGGCGGAGGTTTCGTGACCCCTTCCGATTCGAGCCCTTCCGAGAACCGGCAGCTGGCCCGGCCCGCCGGCACGGTCGGTTTCTTCACATTTCTGAGTCGCATCCTGGGGCTGGTCCGGGACATGGTCGTGGCCCGGTTTTTCGGGGCGGGCATGGCCGCTGACGCCTTTTTCGTGGCCTTT
>JAIPEI010000262.1 GCA_021737245.1 Deltaproteobacteria bacterium
GACCGTCCGGGTTTCGCAGGCCTCCCGGTAGGTGTCGATGGACATGCGGGTCAGCTGGGAGGGCAGAAACAGGAGGTCGTCGAAGCTCGGGAACCTCCGCGGCGTTCCGCAGCCTCGAATGCGGTGCCTGCCGCTCTCCGCCTTGTCCTTGATCTCCGCTATGGTCTCCGGGGTCCAGACACCCCTCTGGACGTCCCTGGCCTTGGGCTTCTTTGCTTCCTTGGTCATTTCGCCTGTACCCCCTTCTTGTGGCCGGGCGTGAAGAGCTTGTACTCGTGGCGGCCGTAGACCTTGGGCACGATGCTCCTGAAATCCTCCACGCCCCGCTCGATCCCGTACCTCGAAAAGAGGGACTCCAGGACCTTTTTCTCCCCGTCCTCGATGGGGACCACCTTCACATTGCCTCCCAGCTTGCTCTCCACGTCGGGGTCGAGGACGTGAATGACGCCGTTGTACATGGACTCCCCGATGCCTTCCCCCACCGTGCCGAGAACCACAATGCGGCCCCCCAGAGTCATCTTGCCCGTCCATCGGCCCACGTTGCCGCAGACGATCAGGTTTCCCCCCTTCATGCCGAACCCGGCCCGGCTCCCGCTGTTTCCCCGGACCAGGACGGTGCCTCCCAGGATGGAGGGAGCGGCGTTGCTGCCCGTGTTCATCTCCACGATGATCTCGCCGGCGGACATGTTGTCGCCGGTGTACCACCCCGTGTTGCCCTGGATCACCAGGGTGGGTCCCTGGAGGAAGCCTCCTGTGTAGAACCCGGTGCTGCCGTGAAGGACGATCCGGCCGGCGCCCTTCAGGGCGGTGGCGAAGTTGTGAATGGAGTGCGTGTTGACGACCTCGATCTCATCCTCGGTCTGGATCAGCTCCTTGAGCCGGCGATTGACCTCCGTGGAGATCATTCCCGCTAAGTCTAGACGGACCATGTCATTACGCCTCCCGGTTCCATCTCCGTGGCATACACGTCGGAAACGATGGGGGTGAGACAGATCTGCTCCGAGCCGAAGAGCACGGTGTCCTCGTCCTTTTCAAAGTAGAGCATGGGTTTGATTCCGAGCCTGTCCCGGAGGGCCCCGACCTGCGCCGGCGTGCTCACGAGGAGGGTGAACACGCCGTCAAACTCGTCGAGGGCCAGGTGAAGGGCCTCTTCCAGGTCCATTCCCTTTTCCTTCATCTGGTATGCCAGGAAGTGCGCGGCCATCTCGGAATCGTTGTTCGTCTTGAAACGGACCCCCAGGGCCTCCAGCTTCCTTCGGGTGTTGAAGTAGTTGGTGAACTGCCCGTTGTGAACGATAGCCAGCTCCGGGTCGATGTAAGAGACGAACGGGTGGGCGAAGTTGATGTTCTCGACGCTTTCGGTGGCGAGCCGGACGTGCCCGATCCCGTGGGTGGCCTTCAACGGCGGTATTTTGTGGCGGACCTGGAGATCCTCCGCCGACCCCTGGTCCTTGAACACCGTAAGATGCTCTCCGATGGAGTGGACGCAGAGATCCGGGTGGGTGTCAATGTCCCAGTGAAGCATGAGCAGCTTGGCGGGCTCGACGTCGACCGCGGCCTCGTAAAACGTGAACACACCGCCTCCCTGGTAGATTCTCGATTTCTTGATGCCGCCGTATCGGCTGATGATCTCCACCAGGTCCTTCTCGAACCCGGGGGCGGTCAGCGCGACCCGCACCTGCACGTCGTCCCGTATCTCATAGACGGCGAACCCCGTGGCGTCCCTTCCCCGGTGCAGGAGCTCCTTGAGCATTCTCAGAAGATCTCCGCCGAGGTCGGGCGCCTGTCTGGCAATGATTCCTGCGATCCCGCACACGATGCTCCTCCCTGTGGTTCCGAATCATGATGCTGTCGCAAAAAGCCTCTAAGCAAGAGATCTGCCACTGTCATTTCAACAGGTTAAAGCGTTACCAGCGGCGGATGAACGGGTTTTTGCGAATCCGTCAATCATTCGTTGGAGCTTCCCCACCGGAGCTACAAGTGGTAGAAGTACTCGTTGAACTCCCAGTCGGTCACGGCGATCCGGAATCGTTCCTCCTCGTTTCGTTTCAGTGCCAGGTAGTTTTGAACGATATGCGGACCGACGGCGTCGCACAGGTACGAGTCTTTTTCGAGCGCCTCTATGGCGTCGCGGATGTAGAGAGGAACCGTCTCGTACTTTCCCGGCTCTTCTTCGTAGACGTCGCCCACGTAGTAGTCTCCAGGGTCCAGCTGATTGTCGATTCCGTCCAGGCAGGCGAGCAGCCCTACGGCGAGGGCGAGGTAAGGGTTGGCCGAGGCGCAGGGGGCCCGGTTTTCGATCCGCGTGGCGCCTTTCCGTTCCTTGGGGACCCGGATGTAAGTGGTCCGGTTGTCCAGGCCCCAGGCCAGGTAGTAAGGAGCGAAGTTGTTCAGCTGGAACCGCTTGTAGGAGTTGATGGTCGGCGCGAAGAAGAGGGTCATGCCCTTGGCGTGGGCCATCTGCCCGGCGATGCACTGCCGCATGAGCTCGGACATCTGCTCGGGCCCGTCCGGGTCGAAGAACAGGTTGTCACCGTTCACAGGGTCCTCCATGGAGAAGTGCAAATGGTGCCCGCTGCCGCCCATCACGTCCTTCGGGCGGCCCATGAAGGTGATGTGAAGGTCGTTCATGTGTCCGAACTCCTTGCACACGGTCTTGAAGGTAAATGCCTGGTCCGCCATCTTCAGGGCGGGACCGTGACGCCAGTTGATCTCGTACTGCCCCTGGAAAAACTCATGGTTGATGTAGAGCACGTCGATGCCCATCTCCAGGAGGATGTTCTGCAGGTTGCGGAGCATGTCCAGGGGGTCCACCCTGGGCCCGGTGGTGTAGACGTTGCTGGGCTTGTCGCAATAGTAGAGAAAGGCGTCCCCCTCCTGCCGGAAGGCGAAGAACTCGAGCTCGGTAGCCGCCACCGGGGTGAGGTTCCTTTCCTTGAACTTCTCCATTACGTTCTTGAGCAGCCATCTGGGGGCGTAGGGAAAGGGCTTCCCGTCCGCGTAGATGTCGCCGATGAACCGGGCCGTAGCCGTCTGGTAGGGCATGATGGTGAAGGTTTCCGGATCCGGGATGATGGTCATGTCCTCGTAGTTCACCGCGTCGGCCGTGCCGGTGCCCGGGGGGATGTTGTAGGCCAGGTCCAGCGAAAAGGTGGGCTTGGCGCAGTTGATCCCTTCCTCGAGGACCTCGTCCAGTCGGCTCGCCGGCACGATTTTCCCACGGTTGACGCCGTGAAGGTCCGGAAAGTCGATTCTCAGGGTGTCGATCCCATGCTCCTTGATTTTTACCTCGATCTCCTTCTTGTCCATGAGCGCCTCCCTTCCGGCCGAAAGACGTGAATGAAACTCAGATTTCATTGCGCCGTCAGAATTGAATAGTGAATTACAGAAATTCTGTCAAGCCAAATCTTATATCAATTGAGTATGAATGGTCGATTTTGAATTGTGACAAAAATCACTAGCAATCTCGGTGGGATAATAATGGTACGGAGCTGTTGCGGTGTTGTTGCAGTGTGGGTGAAAACATGTAATATCCATTACATTTGCTTGTGGATTCCGGTGCTGGAACGGGGAAAACCCCCTCAACCGGGGGGCCTCCGCCCCAAGGGGAAGACGGCTGGGCCGCCTCCAGCGTCAACGTTCGGATCGGTTCCGAATCCCCCTGCATCACTCCCGCTCCATGCGAACGGCCCCTTTCGGGCAGACGAACGCGCAGATGCCGCAACCCTTGCAGAATGCGTAGTCGATCTCGATTCGACCGCTCTCCGGATCTCTCGTGATGCACAGGTCGGGGCAGAGCATGCGGCAAAGGTCACAGCTATCGCACGCACGGAGAGCCAGGCAGCGCGAAGCCGCCCTTACGGCGTCAGCCTCGGTCCAGAGGGAAACCGCCTTTTTCGGCCCGTGATCTTGGCGTTTCTCCGGCAGGCACGGGTTGACGGGAGACCTTTGAAATCGCGGAGTCACAGCGAGCCCCCCCTTCGAAGAAACTCGTGCACGGCCCGGGCGGCACGCCTGCCGCAGGCCATGGCCTCCACCACGGAGCCGGGCCCGTTAAGGAAGTCCCCGGCGGCAAAGATTCCGGCAAGGCCCGTCTCTCCGCTCTCGGGGTCGAGCCGGAACCGGGCGGCGTGCTCCTTGCCCAGCGCCTCCAGGATCCGTGGGAGGTCGGGAGCCTGCCCCAAGGCGGTGATCAGGGCGTCACCCGCGATCTCGTGCCCGGTGCCCGGCACCGGGACGGGCCTGGGACGCGCGCCGGATTCCGCCTCCCCAAGCCGGGTTCGAACGCACTCCAACCCCTGCATGCGGCCGTCCCTGTCCACGATCACCCTCACCGGCGCCGTGAGAAAACAGAAGGCCACCCCTTCCGCTGCAGCCTCCTCCACCTCCTGCGGGTCGGCCGGCATGTCGCGGCGTTCCCGGCGGTAGACCACGAGAACCTCGCTTCCGAGCCTGCGCGCGGTGCGGGCCGCATCCATGGCCGCACTTCCTCCGCCGACCACCAGGACCCGCCCGCCCAAGGGACGGTCGTCTCCTGCATGGACCCGCCGAAGAAAGGCGAGGCTGTCCACGACACCTTGACTGTCCTCGCCGGGGATCTCCAGGGCGAGGCTTCTTGTCGCGCCTGCAGCCAGGAGCAGGGCGCGTATGCCCTCCTCCCGAAGGTCCCCCAGGCCGACGTCCTTCCCGAACCGGAGACCGGCTCGAAGCTCCACGCCCATCTCAAGGATGGCTTGTATGTCGGTCTCCAGGGCCTCCCGGGGCAGCCGGAACGGGGGAACGGCCCAGGCGAGCATGCCTCCGGGCCGATTGTGGGACTCGATGAGCATGGATCGAAAGCCGCTGCGGGCAAGGTCGTGGGCCGCTGTGAGCCCTGCGGGGCCGGATCCGACGACGGCGACCAAAGGACCGCCCCCGACCGCCGCGATCGGCGTTCTACGGCCTCCAAGGGCGGCAAACGCCTTGAGGGTCCGAATGGGCACGGCATCGTGGATGCGGCTTCGGGTGCAGGCCGCCTCGCAGGGCCGGGTGCACACGTGCCCGCACACCGCCGGAAGGGGATTGTCCTCGAGGATGCGATCCAGGGCCTCCTGGATCCGCCCTTCGGCGAGGAGGCGCAGGTAACCCGGCACGTCCTGGCCCAGGGGGCAGGCGGCGCGGCAGGGCGGGTCCTGTGCCGGGGAGCCCGGCACGGGGAGGGCGAACGAACCCGCGCCCCGGTAGACCCTTCCGCGCAGGCTGTCCGGCCCGTCGCGCACCTCGACCACCCGCTCCGCCGGACAGCCGTGAAAACAGACCGCGCAGGCGCCGCAGATCCCGTGGTCCACCACGGGCCGATGGGTGCGTCCCTCAACCCCCATGAATCCCCGCCCCTCTTGAGATCACCTCAAGTTTCGACAAAGTCCGGTTTTCCTCATCTCTCATCTCTCTTCTCTTTCCTCTCCTTTGTTCCCCAGCTCCCACCCCCTGGCCAGGGCCTTCAGGTTCAGGACCAGAAACCGTTCCGGAACCTGCTCCCGTACGGCCGCTTCCAGGCCGTCTCTGCTCACCACCCCGGACCATGCAGCCGCCGCGCCGAGCATGACGATGTTCGCCGCCTGCTTGCCGCCGAGCTCGGACACCGCGGCCTC
>JAIPEI010000263.1 GCA_021737245.1 Deltaproteobacteria bacterium
CGCTGAAGATGACGAACTCGCGGCCCGGGGAGATGATCGTCGAGAGGCGCTACGGCATGCTGGAAATCCACTCGTTCGACCAGGAGGAGATTCTTCACGCCGGTCGCATGATCCTGGAGGAGCTCGGCCTCAAGGAGGAAGATCGGCTGGCTCCGAGCATTCTGGCCACGAGCGTCATCAACAAGGTCGACTCGTACCAGGCGGTCATCATCAATCGAAACAGCAAGGGCATGCTTATTCTCGGCGGCGACGACGTCTATCTCCTGGAGGTCACGCCGGCCGCCTACTCATCCATCGCGGCCAACGAGGCCGAAAAGCACTGCAACGTCAAGCTTGTAGACATCCGTTTCTTCGGCGCCGCCGGCCGGGTGTACCTGGCCGGAAGCCAGGCCGAGGTCCAGGCGGCGGCCAAGGTGGTGGAGGAGACCCTGGCCAACGTCACGGGCAGAAAACCCTGACCAAAGGAAGGCGGACATCATGCAGCAGGCACTGGGAATGATCGAGACCAGGGGGCTGGTGGCGGCCATCGAGGCCGCGGACGCCATGGTCAAGGCCGCCAAGGTGAAGCTGCTGGGGCTCGAGTGGGCCAAGGCCGGCCTGATCACGGTGATGGTCTCCGGAGACGTGGGGGCGGTCAAGGCGGCCACCGACGCCGGGGCGTCGGCCTGCGCAAAAGTCGGCCGCATGATCTCCGCCCACGTGATCCCACGCCCTCACGGGGACATCGACATGGTGATTCCGCATCCGCCCGGCGAAGCACCCGAAGGCGCATTGAAAGCGAAGAAGACGGCGGGCTCCGCCCGGGGCGGAAGGAAGAAGGGCAAGGGAAAGAAGACCGGTTCCAGGTAGAGCGGCTGCAGGAACATCACACAGGAGCAGGGAATGCCCGTTTTCGTGTTTGTCAAAGATGTGGAAGCGATCCTGCGGGAGGGGAAGCAGGAGATCCTGGTCCCGGAAGGAGCCAAGATCTCGCCCGCCGCGCTGGACCTCATTCAGGAGCGAGGCATTCGAGTGGTTCGCCGGGGAGCGAGCGAACCCCTCCCCGGACAAGCGGCTTCCGAACCCGCTGCGGAGACCTCGGACGAACAAACCGAAGCGACCGGCCGCACCGGAGATCGGGACGACGCCGTTTCCGAGGACGAGCTGGAGGCCATTGTCGACCGGGTCATCAAGCGGCTCCGCCGGATCAGGGGGGAAACAATTCCCCCGGCCCCGGAGGATCGGCCCCCGGCTGACGACGATGACATGATCATCTGCCGCTGTGAAGAGATCACCAAGGGAGAGATCAAAGAGGCCATTCGAAACGGCATGACCACCCTGAACGGAATCAAGCGCGTAACGCGCGCCGGCATGGGCCTCTGCCAGGGACAGACCTGCCAGAGGCTGGTGAGCCGGATCCTGATCAGCGAGCTGGGCCTCCCCCCGGCCGAGGTCGAGCCTTCCACGGCGCGGGCCCCGGTGAGGCCCGTTCGGCTGTCGGTCTTCGCGACCGGTTGAGTGAAGGAGACAAGATGCCCGAATCTGCAGACGTGGTCATTGTGGGCGGCGGCGTAATGGGTTGCGCCATCGCGTACAACCTGGCCAAGGAGGGCCTCAAACCGGTGGTCGTCGAGAAGTCGGACATCGGCGGCGAGGCCTCCGGAAGCAACGGAGGCGGTGTCCGGCAGTCTGCAAGGAATCTCAAAGAGATGCCCCTGGCCATGGAGAGCGTGCGAATGTACGGCGAGCTCCACGAGGAGCTGGGCATGGACGTGGAGTACGTCCGAAAGGGAAACCTGCGGCTCTGCACGAACGAGGACGAGTTCGAGACCCTTCGGAGGTCCGTGGAAAACCAGAAAGCCGTCGGCCTCGACCTGGAGATGCTCGACCGCAAGCAGGTGCTCGAGATCAACCCCTACATCGGCGACATGGTCGTCGGAGCCAGCTACTGCCCCACGGACGGACACGTCAACCCCTTCCTCGTCACATACGGTTTTTTCAAGCGCGCGCGGGAACGCGGCGCCCGGTTCTGCACGGGGGAGCAGGTCCGGGAGATCCGGCTCCAAAAGGGACGTGTCACCGGCGTGGTCACGGACAAACGAACGCTGGAGACAGACACCGTGATCAACGCCGCCGGCGTGGCCGGGCGGGAGATCTGCAACATGGTGGGCCTGGACCTTCCCATGCGCCCCGTGTTCTCCGAAGCCCTGATCACCGAGCCCTACCCTCCCCTCTTTCCCCAGATGTTCGGACACGCCCGCGGCCTGTTTTACGGAAGGCAGACCGTTCACGGTCCCTTTTTCTGGGGCGGCTTCGTGGGTACGGAGCAGTACATTCACCGCGAAGGGAAGCCTTTGTTCCACTACATCGGTCCGGCGATATCCAAAGCGGTGATCGACTACTTTCCCGTGCTGAAGGAGCTTCACGTCATTCGCATGTGGTCCGGCCTCATCGCGGCCATGTCCGACGGGCTCCCGGTCCTCGGATTCACGGAGGAGGTGCCCGGCTTCGTCCTCTGCACGGGGTTCAGCGGGCATGGTTTCGGGCTGGCGCCCTTGATCGGCCGGCTCATATCGGAGCTGGTCATGGACTGCGAGGTCTCCATGCCGATAAACGACTTCTGCTTTTCACGCTTCACCAAGGGCAAGGAGCACGAGTGCACCTGCTCCGGGAACGCCACCTGCACCATCAACACGGCGGTCTGCCCCAACAAGCGGGCGTTCCTGAAGAACATCTAACGAAAGCGGGAAATCATGATCGACCTTCGGGCCTTTGCCATCATCGATAGACTGCAACGCCAGTTCGTGGGTTTTATCGGCAGCACCGCGCTGGGATACTACCCCGTGGCGGGGCAGTCCGCCTTCTTCGTGGAGATCGCCCCCGGCATCGAGATCAACTCCATCACCAACGTCGTGCTCAAAAGGGCGAACGTCAAGCCCGGAGCCATGGTGGTGGAAAGAACCTTCGGTATGCTGGAGGTCCACGGAGACACCCCCGCGGACGTGCAGGAGGCCGCCGACGAGGTCTTGTCCTACCTCGGGCTGAAAGAGAAGGACCGTCTCAAGCCGCAGATCGTGGCCTCGGACATGATCGACCGCATGGACGCCCATATGACGCAGATTGTGAACCGGTTCCGGAACTCCAGCATGATCCTCGAGGACGACGCCCTCTACGTCCTGGAGATGGTTCCGGCCGGATACGCCGGGTTCGCCGCCAACGAGGCGGAAAAGGCGGCGGATGTCAAGCTGATTCACGTCACGGTCTTCGGGGCGAGCGGCCGGCTCTACCTGGCGGGTGAGCGCTCGGACGTGCTGGCGGCCCGGGAGGCCGCCGAGGAAGCCCTGGCTTCGCTGGAAGGAAAAGAGGGGTAACCACTGCCGCCATGAGCTCGGCAAAAAAGGATCTCCAGGAAAAGATCGTGAGCGCCTACCCGTCCCTGTCTCCAAAGAAGAGGCGGGTGGCGGACCTGATCATGAAGGATTACAAGGCCATTTTCTTCATGACGGCGAAGGAGCTCGCCCGCAAGTGCGATGTGAGCGAGCCGACCATCGTCCGCTTCGCCGCCGACCTCGGTTTCTCCGGTTACACCGACCTTCTGGACTACATGAAGGGTCTGCTGCACACCGAGCTGACGAGCGTGGAGCGTCTTCAGAGCACACAGCACCGCTTCGAACAGGGCTCGACCCTGGAGAAGTACTGCCGGAACGCCATTCGAAACCTGGAGAACCTGATCAACCATTTCCCGGTCGAGGACATGAAGGGGATCGCCCGGACCGTCAGCGAGGCCGAGGCCGTTTACGTGGCCGCATATCGCGCCTCAGCGACCCTCGCATACCACTTTGGATACCTCCTCAAGAAGGTCCGCAGCAACGTGTTCGTCGACACCAGCCTCTCCTGGGAGCTGATCGACGCCCTGTACACGGCCCCGCCCGGTTCCCTCCTCTTCGCCATTGCCTTTCCCCGCTATCCCAGGAAGACCATTGAGCTCATCGAGTACGCCCGGAAGTGCGACGTCCGTGTCGTCGGTCTCAGCGACCACCTCCGGTCCCCCATCGTCACCGCCGCGGACCAGCACCTCATCGTGGACATCGAAGGGGTCTCCTTCATCGACCCCTTCGCCCACATCATCACCTTTCTCGGAGCGCTGGTGCACGAGATCACCTCCTTCGCCAGCGAAAGGGCACTGAACTCTCTTTCCAGCTTCGACCGCGGCGTCAAGGTGGCGAACGAGTTCTACTCGGAACACGTTCCTTACGAGAGGCTCGAGTACCAGCTGGAAGGACCCCGGGTCACGTCGCTCTGGCCGCAGAAGGAGAGCGACCGGGAGTAGCGCGCAAGACGGAAGGAGCCCGTCAAAACAGTTTGAGAGGATGCCCATGAATCTCGATGAAAAAACGGTCAGTCAAATCGTGGAAGCAGTCGTTCAGCGACTTACCGAACAGCCGGGCGGCGCCGGTGATCTTGAGGCCGGCCGCTCGTCCCGCCCTGCACCTCAAGGCGTCCGGGACGGCGTTTTTCAGGACATCGAGGACGCCGTCAACGCGGCCGAGGAAGCGCAGCTGGCCCTCGTGGCCCTGCCCCTGGCGGTCAGGGAACGGATCATTCAGTCGATTCGCGACCTGGCCCTCGCGCATGCAGAGGAGTACGGCCGGATCGAGTACGAGGACACCGGCCTCGGTTCGGCCGGGGACAACGCCAGGAAGATCGTCGCCGCCGCTCAGGTCCTCGGTATGGAGGACCTCGACCCGGAGGTCTTCACGGGGGACCAGGGCCTCACGCTCATCGAGAGGATCCCCATGGGGGTGATCGCCTCGGTGAACCCGGTCACCAACGGCGGCCCCACCATTATTTTCAATGCCATCATGATGATGTCGGGCGGCAACACCGTGGTCAACAACCCGCATCCCAAGACCGCAGCCGTGTCCGCCCGCATCATTCGAGATCTCAACCGGACCATCGTGGAGGCGGGCGGTCCGCCCAACTGTGTCTGCTGCCTGGAGGAGCCCTCGGTACCGTCGGCGCAGGCCCTGATGACCCACTCCAAGACCCGGTTGATCGCCGTGACCGGCGGGCACGGCGTGGTGGCCTTTGCCAGCGGGACGGGGAAACGGGTGATCGCGGGCGGCCCCGGGAACCCGCCCGTGGTTGTGGACGAGACAGCCGACCTGGATCGGGCGGCACGGAGCATCCTCGAAGGGGCCGCCTTTTCCAACTGCATGGCCTGCGCCAGCGAGAAGGAGATCTTCGTGGTGGAATCCGTGGCCGACCGGCTCAAGGAACGCCTTGCAGCCCACGGCGCCTTCGAGCTGACCCGGGAGCAGGGTGAGGAGCTCATCAGGCACATCTTCAAAGAGATCAAGGGTCCCGGTGAGCCGGGGGTCATCAACATGGACTTTATCGGTCGCTCGCCCAGCTTCATCCTTCGCTCCATCGGCCTGGAGGTCGGACCCGAGGCCCGCATCGTCATCCTGGAGACGAACAGGGACCACCCCCTGGTCTGGACGGAGCAGATCATGCCCGTGCTCCCCATCGTCCGCTGCCGCAACGCCGACCAGGCCATCGACTGGGCGATCCAGGCGGAGCAGGGAAACGGGCACACCATGGCCATCCACTCCAATGATATCGGCAACATCCAGAAGATGGCC
>JAIPEI010000264.1 GCA_021737245.1 Deltaproteobacteria bacterium
ACGCGAAATTCCTCTAAACGGTTTTCCTTGCCTCTTGCCTCTTTCCTCTTGCCTCCAGGCTCTACAGATCGAGCATCATGGCCGTCTCGTCGCAGTCGGGGAACTTGGCGCATTTCAGGCAGTCCGCCCACACCTTGTGGGGAAGCACGGACTTCTCCACCTCCTTGAAGCCGAGCTTCCCGAAAAAGGAATCCACGTAGGTCAGGGCGAACACCTGGTGGATGCCCAGGTCTCTCGCTTCCTGCAGGCACGTTTCCA
The DNA here is from genome assembly GCA_021737245.1 of Deltaproteobacteria bacterium. GTDB lineage: Bacteria > Desulfobacterota > DSM-4660 > Desulfatiglandales > HGW-15 > JAIPEI01. The sequence continues at coordinate 259 of JAIPEI010000264.1, forward strand.
CGAGCAGACGACCGTACCCCATGCCCTGGCAGTCCTCCGTAACGGCCAGGGAGCGGATCTCGGCCAAATCTTCCCAGCACACGCCCAGGGCGCACGCCCCCACCACCCAGTCCCCCCGGCCGGCGTCCTCCAGCACATAAAAGTCCCGGAGGTGATCGTAGAGCTCGCTGAGGGACCTCGCGAGCAGCAGCCCTCGATCGGCGTTCTGGTACAGGAGCCGGTGAATGGGCTTCACGTCCCGAATCGCCGCCTTTCGAAGGACCGGTTTACTCGAGCTTGGAGACAAAACCGTCGACCCCTTCTTTCTTCCTCAGAAGCCCGGCGTACTGCTCGGCCTCCGTTCGGCTCAGAAACCGCCCGCACCGAACGCGGTAGTACGTGGTCCCCTTGACATCGACATCGTAATAGTAGGCTGGATGCCCTTTGCTTTTCAACCGTCGAATCATCTCCTCCGCGGCGCTCCGGGTGGTCGTGGCAGCCACCTGAACCGTAAACCGGGCCTTGATCAGGAGTCCGTCCCTTTCCGCCACGGGCGGCGGGACACCGGGCTCCTCGGCTCGAGGCGAAACCGGTTCCGGTGGAGGTCTCTTTTCGGGCCTGGACGCCGCGGATACCGGCTTCTCCACGCTCTCGACCGTCCCGGGCGGCCCCGTTTCCCGCTTTTTCGGCTGCACAGGCTGCACAGGCTGCGCCTGCTTTTTGGCCGGAGGCTTTGCTCTCGACGCCTGACGCCCCAGGGCTTCGTCCTTTTTCGTGGCCAGTTTCTCGTAAAACGCCAGCTTGGGGCTCTCCGACGGCTCTTCCTCAATGTCGATCTTCCGGGCACGGTCCCGCTGAATGACCTCCTGGAGCTTTCCGATCTGTTCCTTCAGCTCCCCCACGGCCCTGTCCCCGGAAAGCGAGCCCCTCCCGACCAGGATGCCGAGCGCAAAAATCCACACGAGCAGGAACAGGAGACCGCCGCCCCAGAGGAACAGGCTCCCGGCGCGAATCTCGACCAGAAACGTTCGCCCTTTCTTCTTTTCACTGGATCGCTTTCGGGCCATGGGCATGTCGAGCCTTCGTCACGACGTCTGCAAACGGCGCAGGCTCACATCCGCTCCGGGGCGTGAACACCCAGCAGCAAAAGCCCGTTTTGCAGAACGGTCCGGATGCCCGCTGCGAGACAGAGCCTCGCCTGCGTCCGGGGAGCATCTCTCGTGACGATCCTGTGCTCGGGGATCCTGGTTCCGAGGTTGAAGTACTTGTGAAAGGCCGAAGCGAGCTCCGTGAGATAGTATGGCACACGATGGGGCTCATGGCTCCCGCACACGTCCGCAAGAAGGGAGGGGAACCTCGCCAGAAAACGCACGAGGGCCCGTTCCTCCTCCAGCTCCAGCCGGCCCAGAACCTCCAGCGGCTCTTCGGGCAGGGACATCCCTTCTTCGGCGGCCTTGCGGAACACGCTGCAGATCCGGGCATGCGCATACTGGACGTAATACACGGGGTTGTCGCTGTCCTGCTTCCTGGCCAGGTCCAGGTCGAAGTCCAGGGGAGAGTCGTGGTTTTTTACGAGAAAAAGAAACCGGGTCGCGTCCACACCCACCTCGTCCATGAGCTCCCGGAGGGTCACGTACGTACCGGCCCGCTTGGACATCCGGATCTCCGTCCCGCCCTCCCACAGCTTCACGAGCTGGATGAGAATCACGGACAGCCAGTCCTCCTCCAGTCCATTGGCCATGAGGGCCGCCTTGACCCGCTGCACGTACCCGTGGTGATCCGCTCCCCAAATGTTCACGGCCCGGGTAAAGCCCCGCTTCCACTTGTCCAGATGGTAGGCGATGTCCGTGGCGAAGTAGGTGAACTGCCCGTCGTTCTTTCGAATCACGCGGTCCTTGTCATCCCCGAAAAGCGTGGTCTTGATCCACCAGGCGCCGTCCTGCTCGTAAAGATCCCCGCGGGCCCGGGTCCTCTCGAGGACCTCGTCCAGAAGGCCCGAGGCGACCAGGGCCTTTTCCGAGACCCAGATGTCGAAGGTCGTTCTGAACGCCTCCAGGTCGGAGCGGATCTCCTCCAGCATGCGCTGCCTGCCGAACTCGGCGCACCGTTCCACGGCTTCATCCGGGTCCAGGGCATCCAGGGCGTCGATCTCATCGATCTCGGATGCCAGGGTCTCGATGTAGCCGCCCATGTACCCCCCTTCGGGAAAGGGTGCGGCCGGATCGCGGCGCTGTCTCCAGCGGCTGTAGATGGACTCCCCGAGGAGGCGGATCTGGAGGCCGGCGTCGTTGATGTAGAACTCGCGGGCCACCTCGAAACCGCAGAAGGACAGAATCCTGCACAGGCTGTCCCCCAGGGCCGCCCCCCTGCCGTGTCCCAGGTGGAGCGGGCCGGTCGGATTGGCGCTCACGAACTCGACGAGGATCCGTTCTCCCGCACCCAGGTCGCTTCTTCCATAGTCGGGCCCCAGCGTGATGATCTCCGCAAGCACGCGGTTCCACTCCTCCAGGCGGATGGTGAAGTTCAGAAAGCCGGGGCCGGCGATCTCCACCTTTTCCAGCAACGGGTGCTTCTCCCGAAGGGCCTCGACGATCACCCCGGCGATCTCCCTTGGAGGCCGCTTCTGGGAAGAGGCGAGCGTCATGGGAAGGTTGGTGGCGAACTGTCCGTGCTCAGGGTTGTTCGGGATCTCCACGACGAAATCCGGAATCGGGGTTCGAACGAGACCTCCCGTTTCGAAGCAGGACTCCAGGCACTGTCTCAGGATATGCTCGAGCTTCGCTTTCATGGAATGGTTGTCTTTTCTCCGCACCGGCCCACGGCGCAATAGATTTCATAGGAAATGGTGTCACAGGCCCCGGCCAGCTCGTCGCCCGTGAGGACGGCGTCTCCCTGGCGTCCAAGGAAAACGGCCTCGTCGCCCGGTCGGACCTCCGGCCGATCACTCACATCGGCCATGGTCAGGTTCATGCAGATCCGGCCCCGAATCGGGGCCCGCACCCCCCCAATGAGCACCCGCCCGCGGTTGGACAGGGAGCGCGGAAGCCCGTCACTGTACCCGGCTGAGATCACGGCGATTCTCTCCGGGCCGCCCGTCGTGTAGGTCCGCCCGTAGCTGATGGGCGTCCCTTCCGGAAAATCGCGCAGCTGCAGAACCGTCGCCTTCAGGGTCATGGCCGGCTCCAGCTGGACGGGCAAAAAGAGATCGGGCGAGGGCGATCCCCCGTACAGAAGGATCCCGGGACGGATCATGCCCAGATGGGACTCCGGATACCCGAGCGTGCCGGCGCTGTTGGCCAGGCTGCTCGCCCGGGTGTCCATGCCCCTGGACCGGGCCGTCTCCAGGGCGATTCCAAACGCCCGGATCTGGGACTCCGTAAACCCCCTGTCGGCCTCGTCGGCCGACGAGAGGTGGGACATGAGGCCTTCCGGTTCCAGACCGTCCCGCTTCAAGACCTCGTCGACAAACGCGCCGGCCCGGGTTGCGGGAACCCCCAGCCGTCCCATGCCCGTGTCGATCTTCAGCTGGACCCGCGTTCGTTTTCCCCTGCGCCGGCTCTCATCGCTCAGAATCCCGGCGGTCTCGGGACCGGGAAGGACCGGGATGAGATCGTTCTCCACGACGGCCCCGGCCTCGGCCCGGGTGAGGATGCCGCACAGCACCACAACGGGACAGCGCAGGCCCGCCTTGCGCAGGCGCAGGGCCTCGGCGAGATGGGCCACGGCCAGCCGTTCCGCTCCGGCAGCTTCCAGGGTCCTCGCCGCGTCGATCATGCCGTGACCGTACGCGTCCGCCTTGACAACGGCCGTGACCGCGGTTTCCGCGGGAATCAACGAGCGGATCTGCATCAGGTTGTGCCGCAGCGCCGAGCAGTCGATCTCCACCCGGTTGGGGTAGCGGTCCATGGTCCAATGGTCCTTTTTGAATTCCCGGGCGCCGGGAACCGCCGATCCGCAAAAAAAAAGATCGTTGCGGGTGGACACCGCCCGCAGCGAACCCCCTTTTCCCCATCCCGTCCTCGAGGAGACGAGGATCGCGCAATCCCTGGTTTTCGGTTCAGGTGAACGCTACCTGATGTAGCCTCATAGATCAAGAATTATGTAGGCCTTGCAGCCGGATGGGAGAGCGGTTGACACCCCGGGGCTCCACGACTAAGATGCGCTCGACGACTGCGGCTTTTTCGAAGCCGTTCATCCGGGCAAGAGGTGACTTTCGATGCCGGCACTCCCGAATGACAACCCGCCGGCGTTCTCGGGGCTTATTCTGATCCGCTCCAATCGATTGCGATGAAACTCCTTTTCTGTCTGCTTGGTCTCATTCTCGTTGTGGAAGGGATCCCTTACTTCGCCTTTCCTCACAAGATGAAGCGCTGGATGCTCCGGCTCCAGGAAATTCCTGACGCCCATCTCCGGGTCATGGGGTTCCTGGCCATGTGCGCCGGACTGCTGCTCGCCTACCTGTTCCGCTGACAAAACGATTGACTTTACAGGCCGTTTTCAATATAAGGTACAGCTTTTGAGCAAAACCCGCTCAGCCGCCGGCGGCAAGGATGGTGCCCATGGATGCGGCTCGGGTAGATCAGCGGCTCCCGGGCTTTTGCGGCGGCATCATGTTTGACATCGAGGACTACAAATACGATCTTCCTGAAGAGCTGATCGCTCAGGAGCCCGCCCCGGAGCGGGAGGAGAGCCGGCTCTTTTTCGTGGATCGGAAGACCGACCTGTTTTCGGACCACCGCTTTCTCGACCTTCCCGGTCTCCTGAGGGCGGGGGATCTCCTGGTCGTCAACGATACCCGGGTCGTGCCGGCCCGCCTGTACGGGCGCAAGGAAACCGGGGGTCGTGTGGAGCTTCTCGTCCTGGACCATCCGGAGGGAGGGCGCGCACCCGCCTCGCGGCGGTGCCTGATGAAGGCGTCCAAGCGTGCAAGGGTCGGTGACCGCATCGATCTCGAAGGTGGTGTCAGCGGTGCCGTTGAAGCCGTGGAAACGGACGGGATCGTCCGGGTGCTCTTCTCCGACCCCGACGGTCTGGACGCGCTCATGGGGGAGCAGGGCGCGATGCCCCTTCCCCCCTACATCAAGAGGCGCCCCTGCGATCCGAGGGCCGAGCTGGACCGGGACCGCTATCAGACGGTCTACGCGGGCCGGCCGGGGGCCGTGGCCGCGCCCACGGCCGGGCTTCATTTCTCCGAACGCCTGCTGGAGCGATTGTCCGGGGCCGGCGTCTCCATCGCCGGCCTGACCCTTCATGTGGGGCACGGCTCGTTTCGGCCCGTGAGAAGCAGGGACATCCGGGAGCACGTCCTGGGGGAGGAGGCCTACCGGATCGAACCGGAAACGGCGGCGGAGGTGAACCGGGCCCGAGCCGAGGGCCGAC
>JAIPEI010000265.1 GCA_021737245.1 Deltaproteobacteria bacterium
GGGGCGGCCGCACCGGTTGATCGACTCGATGACGTCCGCGTATCGGCCTTCCACGTCCCGGTCGAGGCCGGTTCCGAAGATCGCGTCGACCACCGCGTGGCAGTGGACCAGGTCTCCCCCGGCCTCCGCAGCCGACTCCAGGGTCACCACCTCGGCCCCGGTCCGTTCCAGGATGTCGAGGTTCGCCCGGGCGGCTCCGCGGTACCTGCCCGGGTCCCCGAGGATGAAAGTTTTCACCCTGCCGCCGCTCGAGAGGATCTTGCGGGCCACCACAAACCCGTCGCCTCCGTTGTTCCCGCCGCCGCAGAAGACCAGGAACGGCCGTCCGTGCAGTCCGAACCGGGTCAGAAGTACGAAGTAGGCCGCCTCCCCGGCGTTCTCCATCAGAATCTGCTCAGGGATGCCGTAAGACTCGACGGCCGTTTTGTCCAGATTGCGCATCTCTTGGACCGTGCTGATCCTCATGGGCCTCCTCCTCGGCGCTGTTCGCGTCCCTTTTCTGTAACACGGCCGGAGGCCTCGTGTCGAGATTCCGGAGGAGCTGCTCTTCAGATTTTCGCCCACTGAACGGCTGTCTGCCCGGGCTCGAAAGCCCGTCGGATTCGTCGGATTCGTTGACAACCGGGCCACCTTTATCTACCCTGAAATTTGAACTTGTCCGGCCGATGGACCGTTGAGGATCCTCATGGGCTACGTGTTCGACAAGGAAGCCGCCCGGCGGTATGCGGCCTGGTCCCAAAGCCCCCAGGGGCGTGCCATGGAGCGGTGGCTGGAGTCCTGTCTGCCCGGGCTCCTTCGGCCCCACCCGCGGGAGCGGGTCCTGGATATCGGTTGCGGAGAGGGTACGCACCTTTTGTTTCTCAAGAGGCTGGGGCTGGACATCTCGGGCTTGGACGCCTCACCCCACATGATCAACCGCGCCAGGGAGCGGCTGGGACAGAGCTGCACCCTCAAGACCGGCCGGGCGGAGGACCTGCCTTTCGAGGACAACGCCTTTGATCTCTCCGTCATGATCCACTCGCTGGAGTTCGTGGAGAACCCGGTGGAGGCCCTTCGAGAGGCGGGGAGGGTTACGCGGAGGGCGGTCTTCGTGTGCGTGATGAACAGCCTGTCCTGGTGGGCGCTTTTCCGGAAGCTGAAGCCGTCCTCCCTCGCGCCGCCCCTGGATCGCGGCCGCTTCTACAGCCTGTGGGAGCTCAAGGACCTTGTCCGGGGCACCCTGGGCCGGGTGCCTACGGTGTGGCACTCGGCGCCGGGCCTGCCGCCCGTGGTCGGCAGGTGGTACGTGAGGCTCACCGATCGGCCGGTGCAGCCTTCGCTCCCCTTCGGCCCCCACCTGGGGCTTTCCGCCACCATCCTCTATCGGTTCAGGACGGACAACCTCACCCTCAGGGTGCCGGTCCGAGCCCGGGGTCGGACCATCCCCGGCGGCGCCGCCAGGGAAAAACCACAAACCGTTTGTGGAGCCAGGCGCGATGAAAGAAGCCTACCTCTATGAAAAGACGGGCGGGAGCGGAGTCCACTGCAGGCTCTGCAGTCACCGGTGTCGTATCAAGGATGGGAAAAAGGGGATCTGCCACGTCCGGGAGAACCGCGGCGGGACGCTGTTCAGCCTGGTCTACGGCAAGGTGGTCGCACGGCATGTGGACCCCATCGAGAAGAAGCCCCTGTTCCACTTTCTTCCGGGCAGTCGCTCCTACTCCGTCGCCACGGTGGGATGCAACTTCCGTTGCCTCTTCTGCCAGAACGCGGACATCTCTCAGATGCCGGTGGATCACGGGCGTGTCCAGGGAGAGGATATGACCCCGAAAGCCTTGGTGGACGACGCGATGGAGAGCCGGTCCGCATCCATCGCCTACACCTACACCGAGCCCACCATCTATTTCGAGCTGGCACTGGACACGGCCCGGCTCGCTGCGGCCGAAGGGATCCGGAACGTCTTCGTCACGAACGGCTACATGACCCGGGAGTGCCTCGAGGAGATCCACCCGGACCTTCACGCCGCCAACGTGGACCTCAAGGCTTTCACCGACCGGTTCTACAAGGAGCAGTGCGGGGCCGGGCTGGATCCGGTCCTGCGGAGCATCGAGACCATGAAGGCCCAGGGGGTCTGGGTCGAGGTCACCACGCTGCTGATCCCGGGATGGAACGACGATCCGGCCGAGCTCAGGGACCTGGCCGGGTTCATCGCCGGCCTGGATCCGGGCATCCCCTGGCACATCAGCCGCTTTCACCCCACCTACCGGCTCATGAGTGCTCCGCCGACCCCGCCCTCGGCCATCCACCGAGCCCGGGACATCGGGCGTGAAGCGGGGCTCCAGTACGTCTACACCGGCAACCTGCCCGGAGACGAAGGAGAGAACACGGCCTGCCACGCCTGCGGGGAGCGGCTCATCGAACGGTGGGGGTTTGCCGTGAAGGGGAATCGCCTCCGGGACGGTGCGTGTCCCGCCTGCGGCGAGGCAGTGCCCGGGGTCTGGGCGTGAGTTGTGGTTTGATCTTTTCCCGTCGGTCTGGTAGCGTGGTGGAAATTGTGCAGGGAGGGCCTGCCCGGGTTCTTCTTGCCACAAGGGAAAACCCCCGCTGAACCGTTCACGCGCCTTCTTTCTCAGCGGGGGTTTTTTTGAGAGGATCGAGCCATGCTCAAAAAGGAAGACGAACTGGCCCTGAAGGTCACCAAGGAGATCGTGATCAAGTTCATCGAGGTGGGGCGGCTCTCCATTAACACGTTTGACGAGGCCTTCACCAAGGTCCACGAGACCGTGCGGGAGGCCCTGGTGCATGTGGATCTTGAGGACCAGGCTCCGCCTGAACAGGGGAAGGATTAGACGGAACCGTCCGCTTCCCCGTAGCGAACCCTGACCAGGAACAGGCCCTGGGCCGGCGCCTTGGCCCCGGCCAGCCGCCGGTCCCTCGCGTTCAGGATCTCCACGAAATCCGCCGCTGAAATCTTTTCTGTCCCCACGTCCACCAGCGTGCCCACCAGGTTTCGTACCATGTGCCGGAGGAACCCGTTCGCCTCGAAGACCAGGTGCACGAGACCGCACTCGGGCTCCTGAAGCTCCGCGCGCAGTACGCGCCGCACCGGGTTCCGGTTGCCGCTGCCCGTGGAGCGAAAGGACGAGAAGTCGTGCTCCCCTCGAACACGGGAGAGCGCCTGCCGCAGGGCTTCCAGGCGGAGGGGGCGGGTGAGGTGCCAGGCGTACCGGCGCAGAAAGACGTCCGGTTCCGCCCGGTTCAGGATCCGGTACTCGTAGACCTTGCTCCGGGCGTCGTACCGGGCGTGGAACCCGGGGTGGACATTCTCGGTTTGCACCACGTGGATGTCGCCGGGCAGCAGGCTGTTGAGGCCTTTTCGCAGGGTCTCGGGCTGAAGGCGGGAGTGGGTCTCGAAGTGGCACACCTGGCCCAGGGCGTGAACCCCGGCATCGGTCCGGCCCGAACCGAACACCCGAACCGGCTCCTGCGTCATGATCCGGAGCTTTCCCTCGAGGACCTCCTGGACGGTGAGGCCGTTCTTCTGGATCTGCCACCCGTGGTACCGGGTGCCGTCGTATGCGAGGGTGAGCTTGACTTTTCGGGAATCGACCATGATCCACACCGGAGCGGGCCTGAGAGCTCCATTGCCCGCCGGATCGTTCGCCGGAGGCATGGAGTGGAGCGGGTTGAGCGGCGCGAAAAAACAAAAAGGGGAGTCCGGCGCCAGGCCGGCTCCCCTGATGGGTCGCGATTCGATCGAAGCGGCGGACGGCGGCCGCGGAAGATCAGCGCTTTGAGTACTGGTAGCGCGCCCTTGCTCCGGGCTGCCCGTACTTCTTGCGCTCCTTCATTCTGGGGTCCCGCGTGAGGAGCGATGCCTTTTTCAGGGGGACCCTCAGGTCGGCGTTCACATCCACGAGCGCCCTGCTGATGCCGTGGCGGATGGCTCCGGCCTGACCGGTGTGCCCGCTGCCCCGCACCGTGGCCTGGATGTCGTACTTGCCCACCATGTCCGTGAGCTCCAAGGGCTGCTTGATGAGCAGCCGGTCCGCTTCGCGAGTGAAATACTCGTCCACGGGCTTCTTGTTCACCGTGATGAGTCCCTGGCCGGGTTTCAGCCAGACGCGGGCGACGGCGGTCTTTCGCTTGCCAACGGCGTGATATGCCTGTTCAGCCATTTAGATCTCCAGTGCTTCCGGTTGCTGTGCCTTGTGGGGATGTTCGGGACCGGCGTAGACCTTGAGCTTCTTGAGCTGACGCCGGCCCAGACTGTTCTTGGGCAGCATGCGGCGGACCGCCAGGCGAAGGATTTCCTCCGGCTTTTTTTCCAGCATCTGCCTTGCCGTGGTCTTTTTCAAGCCGCCCTGGTATCCGCTGTGCCGGTAGTAGGCTTTGTGGTCCCACTTTTGTCCGGTCAAAGTCACCTTTTCCGCGTTGACCACAACGATGAAATCACCCGTGTCCGCGTGCGGGGTGAAGATCGGTTTGTGTTTCCCCCGCAGGCGGTGGGCGATCTGGGAGGCGAGCCTTCCCAGCACCTTATCCTGAGCGTCCACGAGGTACCACTTCTTCTCGACGTTCTGTTCGTTGGCCATGAATGTCTTCATATACCCAATCCTGTATTTAAGCTCGAAATCATCTTTTCTAGGGGAATTCGGCCTTTCTGTCAAGACAATTTTTGGCCCGTAGGGGTGATTCCAGAGAGAAAGGGCATTGACAACCCCGGCGGGACCTGTTACAAGAAGATTTCTCAAATCGAGGGCGCCCGTAGCTCAGCTGGATAGAGCGCCGGGCTTCGAACCCGTAGGCCGCAGGTTCGAATCCTGCCGGGCGCGCCACACTTGAGCGTCGGAAAAAGATAGCAATTTTGGGCGTGTAGCTCAGCTGGTAGAGCAGTTGACTCTTAATCAATTGGTCGGGGGTTCGATCCCTCCCACGCCCACCAGACATTCAAGGGGTTGCGAGCGATTCTCGCAGCCCCTTTTGTTTTTGGCCTACCTTTTTTGTGCCACATTTGTACCGCTTGTGAGGGTCTGGAGCCTAGCCCAAGACCGGTACCGATTGCGATCACGACAGAAAGCCTCCGGGTCCTGGGCTTGCCGACTTCGTGAAGGCCCAGCCGGCACCATACAAGTATCCCCGCTGGGTGAGCTCCCTTACGAGTCTCACAAGGGCGCCGCGGTAAGGTCCGCAAGCGCCGGCTCCAGTGAACCTGGAGCCCGGGATCCCGACTCTTTGAACATCGAGGCCCCACCACGCTCCGGTCACTGCCAGTCGCCGATGACGACGAACGGGGCCCAGTGAAAAGGGTGCTCGTATCCGGGTAGGGAGCGGAGGTGGGCCTGGGCCCTCCGCAGGGCCTCTGGCGGAGAGGCCCCTTCGGTCGTCCAGGACCGGTAGAACGCCGTCATCAGCAGGTAGGTGGATCGATCCTCCACGGGCCAGAGGGTGGCCAGGAGGCGTGGCGTTCCGGCGTAGACGAACGCCCTGGACAATCCTACCAGGTCGTCCCCGCTGTAAATCCTGGAGAGGGCCGTGTCGCATGCGCTCAGCGTGACCAGGTCGACGCCCTCGAGGTCCAGATCAAAGATCTCGTGCACCTGCAGGAACCCGTCGTTCTGGTTGTCGCCGGCC
>JAIPEI010000266.1 GCA_021737245.1 Deltaproteobacteria bacterium
CCCAGCCGCTCCATCTTGTCCCGGAGCGTGTTCCGATGGATCCCCAACCGTTCGGCCGCCTGCTGCCGGCAGCCGTGAACCCGGACCAGAGCGTCGACGATGAGCTTCCGCTCGAAGCTGAGCACGGCCTCCCTCAAGGTCAACGCCCCGCTGGGGTCTGGGGGGGGCACATCGTCCGGGAGGTCGCTCACCCGGATCTCCTGTTCGTGAGTGACCGTACAGACTCTCAGCACCAGGTTCTCGAGCTCGCGGATGTTTCCCGGCCAGTCGTAGTTCATGAGCGCCTCCAGGGCCTTTTGTGAAAACCGCTCCGGGACCCCGTTGCCGTTTTTTTTGTGGCCCTTGAGGAAGTGATTCAGGAGGATGGGTATGTCTTCCCGCCGCTCCCGAAGGGGAGGGAGCACGATGGGGAAGACGTTGAGCCTGAAGAAGAGATCCTCGCGGAACCGGCCCTCGCGTATCAGCTCCTGGAGGTCCTTGTTGCACGCGGCCACGAAGCGGATGTCCACCCGGATGAGCCGGTTTCCCCCGAGACGCTCGAACTCCTTGTGCTGGATGGCCCGGAGCAGCTTCGCCTGCATGCTCGTGTCCATGGAGTCGATGTCGTCGAGGAAAACGGTTCCTCCTTCAGCCAGCTCCAGCTTTCCGGGCATCGTGCTGGTGGCGTTGGTGAAGGCCCCCCGGTTGTGACCGAAGAGCTCCCGTTCCATGAGCGATGAAGGTACGGCCCCACAGTTGATTACGACAAAGGGCCGGTTCCGTCTCCGGCTCCGGCTGTGAACGGCACGCGCCACCAGCTCTTTGCCCGTGCCGCTTTCCCCCTGGACCAGGACCGCCCCGTCGCTGCAGGCCACCGCGGCGATCAGGCGAAAGACCTCCCGCATCCTGGGGTCGCTGCTCAGCATGCTCTCGAACCGCCGGCACCCTTCCATCTCCCGGCGAAGGCCCGCCGCTTCGCGGGAAAGGCGATGCTTTTCCAGGGCGCGGCGGATCACATTTTGAACCTCGTCGACCACAAACGGCTTGAGCACGTACTCGTACGCCCCGGACTTGATGGCGCGAACGGCGGTCTGAATGTCTTTCACGGCCGTAACCATGATGACCACCAGGGTCGGGTCCATCCGCTTGAGCTCCTGGAGAAGGGAGATGCCGTCCGCATCGGGGAGGAGGATATCCATGAGCACGACACTCATGCCTCCGTGGCGGACGGTGTCCAGGGCGCCCTTTGCATTTTGGGCCGTGAGTACCCGATAATCGTCCACCAGCGCCATGGACAGCACGCGGCGGACGTGCCGTTCATCGTCCACGATCAGGATTCCGGGTTGGTTGCTTATATCAACCGTATGTGTCTTCAACGGATGGTTCTCCTTTCTGCCGGAAGAAGGTCCGGGTTCATGGCTGCTTCAAGATGGATTTCGGAAAAAATGAGTTGTTTGAAGTGCTTTAGGGGGCGAGGCGAATTTGAGCACAAATCGGGGGTTTCGTCAATATGTCTGAATCGTTTTTTTTATTTGAATATAAAGTATAAACATTTTGCCTATATCGGTCGTGATCAAGATGAATTGTGCTTTCCCGGTCAATCATCCAGACGGAAACGGCGGGAAAGCCGGCCCTGAGATCGTTGCTCAAGGCGACCGAATGGAGCAGGGTGGTCCGGCTGCCGAGCGCACGGGGTGCGAATCCCACCGGGAGGAGATACGGCTCCGCGAGGCCGTCCACCTGGAGGCGGCGAAGGGGGTGATGCCCCGCTAGTCGTTGTCGGAGGAGAGTTCCCGTGGCTGGTGGTTCTCGGGAAGCGGTTCGCCGTGGACATTTCGGATCACCGGCTGCGGGTGAGCCTTCTCGTGCGCTTCGAGGGCCTTTTCCCATCGCTCCTTGACCTTGGGGTCCAGGGAGGCCCAGCCGAGGCGGCCCCGGCACTTGGGGAACTTGGAGCAGCTCAACCAGGGCCCCCTGGCGCCCCGCCGCAGGTTCAGCGGCGCAGAGCACTTGGGGCACTCCAGGTCCGTAAGGAGCGGCGGGACCTTGGGCGGCTCCACCGCACCCTTTCGGTCCAGGTTCAGCAGGCCGCCGCACTCCGGGTAGCCGGTGCAGCTCAGGAAAGGGCCGTAGCGTCCTTTGCGGAGCATCATGGGCTTCCCGCATTTGGGACAGGCCACGTCGGTCCGCGTCGGCTCCACGGGGTTCCCGTCGCGGTCGATGGGCGCGGCAAAGGTGCAGTGGGGATAGCGCGCGCAGCTCAGGAAACGGCCGTTTTTTCCGAAGCGGTAAACGGTCCCGCCGCCGCACTCCGGGCATGTGTGGGGTGCGGGCTCGGTCTCGGCCTTGGCATGCTCCATGCCCTCGTAGGCGGCGTTCAGATCCCTCTGGAAGGGCCCGTAGAACTCCTTGAGCATCTGGATCCAGTCCGCGTCCTTCTCCTCGATGTCGTCGAGCTTCTGCTCCATCTCCCGCGTGTATCCCACCTGGAGAATTTCGGGAAAGGCCTCCATCAGCTTGTCCGTCACCACCTCCCCGAGATCCGTGGCGTAGAACCTTCCCTGCAGCTTCTCCACATACTTCCGGTCCTGGATCACCTGGATGATCGCCGCGTACGTGCTGGGGCGGCCGATTCCCTCGGTCTCCAGCTTCTTCACGAGGCTGGCCTCGGTGTACCGGGGCGGGGGCTGGGTGAAGTGCTGCGCGGGCTGCATGGAAAATGCGCCTACGTCCCGCCCTTCGGCCAGCGCGGGCAGCACGGCCTCCTCCGACTGGTTGGGCACGCCGCTCACGCGGTAGTGTCCGTCGAATACGAGCGTGCGCCCCGTGGCTCGAAAGACCGCCGTTCCGGCGGGCTTCTCCGCCGTCCCCGCCTGTTCGTCCAAGGGGCCCTCCACCAGCACGGTGGAGGTGTCCCACTGGGCGTTGGTCATCTGGCAGGCCACGAACCGCTCCCAGATCAGCTTGTAGAGCTTGAACTGACGGTCGTCCAGGGACCCGCGCACCGCGTCCGGGGTGAGGGTGATATCCGTGGGACGGATCGCCTCGTGGGCCTCCTGGGCCGATTTGTTGGAGGACGTGTAGACGTTCGCCCCGGAGGGGAGGTAGGGCTTTCCGAACCTGGAGGCGATGTATTCCCGCGCCATGTCCACGGCCTCTCCCGAAAGATGGGTGGAGTCCGTACGCATGTAGGTGATCAGGCCCACGGACCCGGACCCTTTGATGGTCACGCCCTCGTAAAGGCTCTGGGCGATGCGCATGGTGGCCTGGGCCGGCAGTCCGAGCTGGTTGGCCGCGGTCTGCTGAAGGGTGCTGGTGATGAAGGGGGGTGAGGGCTTGCTCTGGGTTCGCTTGGTCCGGATGGAGCGGATCCGCCATGGCGAGGGATCCGCGAGGCGTCCGGCGATGCGCACCTGATGCCTGGCCGGACCTTTGGCGTCGGGGTCCTCGGTGTCGTCGCGCCCGGTGACCTGGTATCCGATCCGCTCGAGGGTCGAGATCACGGACTCCGCGTCCCCGGCCTCGAACTTCTTTCCGCCGATCTCCACCAGCTCCGCCATGAAGGAATCATGCCCGGCGAGCCAGCCGTTTTTTTCCCGGATCGTTCGACCGTTGGCCTTTCGCCCGTTCTTTGTTGCAGGGGCCTCGGCGAGCCAGGCCTCCCAGGCCTCCCTCAGGCCGGCGGCCTCCCCGGGCCGGGCGGTGAAACAGGCCGTGACCCGCCAGTACTCTTCCGGTACGAACTCCCCGATCTCCCGCTCCCGCTCCACCACGAGACGCACGGCCACGGACTGGACCCGGCCCGCACTCAGCCCACCCGCCACCTTCTTCCAGAGAAGCGGGGACACCTGGTAGCCGACGATCCGGTCCAGGATGCGTCTCGCCTGCTGGGCGTTGACCTTGTTGATGTCGATCTTCCGGGGATGCTCGAACGCCTTCCGGATCTCCCCCTGTGTGATGGCGTTGAACACCACGCGGTTGGCTTCCTCGAGCGGGACGCCGAGCGCCTCGGTGAGATGCCAGGCGATGGCCTCGCCCTCCCGGTCGAGGTCCGTGGCCAGCCAGATCCCGCCGGCGTTCCGTGCGGCCTTGCGCAGCTCGTCGACGGTCTTTTTCTTACCGCGGATCGTGGTGTAGGTGGGCGAGAAGTTGTTTTCCAGGTCCACGCCGGGGACGGGGTTCCTGACCCCCTTGGGGTTCTTGTTCGGCAGGTCCCGGACGTGGCCGACAGACGCCATGACCACATACTCGGGTCCCAGATACCGATTGATGGTGCGCGCCTTGGCCGGCGACTCCACGATCACCAGCTGTTTCCCCCCGGTGTTCGGGGAAGATGTCCCCTTGACGCCTCTGCTCTTCTTTTTCTTCTGCTCTGCCATATCCAGTCTCGAGGCCGCTTTCACATCCGGCCGTGTGTCCTCTTTCAGGTTCGAACGAACATCTTGCCGGGGAGCTGCTCGATCAGGCCGGTCAGCTCCAGCCTGGTCAGCAGGCCCAGAACATGTTGAACCGCCATCCCGGAAGCAATAATGATCTCGTCGATGTGAACCGGATCATCGCCCAGCATATCGTAGACGCCCTTCTCCTGCGGGTTCAGTGTCGATCCGCGGTCCGCCGGCTCCGAACGTTCGATTGGAGATCCCGGTGTGCCGGCCAGGCCCAGAACCTCCAGGATGTCGTCGGCGGACTCGACGAGCGCCGCCCCCTGCTTCAGGAGGAAGTGGCATCCGGCGCTCCGCTGGGAGCGGACACTGCCGGGCACGGCCAGCACCTCACGCCCCTGATCCAGGGCCAGGGAAGCGGTGATGAGGGAACCGCTCTTGCGGGCCGCCTCCACCACGACAACGCCGCGGCTCAGACCGCTGACGATTCGGTTGCGCATCGGGAAGTTCCTGCCCTCAGGCGGCGTGCCGAGGGGAAACTCGCTCAGCACGGTGCCGTGCTCCAGGATGCGCGAGAAGAGCTCCCGGTTGGCCCAGGGGTAGATGCGGTCCACGCCGGTTCCGAGCACGGCCGCGGTGTACCCGCCCTGCTCCAGGGCGCCCCAGTGGGCCGCCGCGTCGATCCCCCTGGCCATGCCGCTCACCACGCCGACACCCCGCTCGGCAAGCTCCGAGGCCAGCGCTCTGGCGGTCTTCACCCCGTAGGGCGTCGGTGTCCGGGATCCGACCAGGGTGACCATGTCCTGCGACGCCGGAAGGTCAAGCCCCCGCAGGTAGAGCACCATGGGCGGCCCCGGGATCTGCCGGAGCGCCCTGGGATAGCCTGGGTCCCGAAAGGTCAGCACGCGGCCGCCCAGCTGCTCGACCCGCGTCAACTCCCGGCGCGGATCGCTGGAGAACGCCTTCCGGCGAATCCGTCCTGCCACGGCCTCGGTCAGCCCCGCCGCAGCCTGAAGCTCCTTCAGGCCCGCCCGAAAGACAGGTCCGGGATGTCCGAACCGGTCTATGAGCTTCTGAATGGAGCGGCTGCCCAGGCCGGGCACCAGGTGGAGGGCCATCCATGCGGCCCTGTCGTCGGACGCTGTGTTCTCTGGCAGGACACGTCCCGAAGGGTCCGGGTTTCGGGTTTCGGGCGGGAGCATCGTCCTTACAT
>JAIPEI010000267.1 GCA_021737245.1 Deltaproteobacteria bacterium
GCCACCATGCCGAGCTGGGTGTCGATCTCGGTTTCGCCCGAGTTGATGAGACCGAACTCGGGCACGCACATCTTTTCCGCCCCCACCACCATGATCGTCTCGGCCTGCCCGGCGGCTACCATGTTGCAAGCCAGGTAGAAGGCCGAGGATCCGGAGGTGCATGCGTTCTCCACGTTCACAACGGGGATGCGGTGGATTCCCACCTCCCAGAGCACGTTCTGGCCGATGGTGTGGTCGCCGAAGAGCCGGCTCGCCAGGCCGTTCGAGAAAAAGGCCGCCTCCACCCTCGAGGGCGGAATGCCCGCGTCCCGGAGCGCCAGAAAGGCCGCTTCAGCCCCCATCTCCACCAGGGTCCGCTCCGGATGCTTGCCGAAGGGGATGATTCCCGTGCCGATCACCTTGATGTCCGCCATGGCTAGCTCCCTTCCCCGGCCTCGTCCGGTGTGAAGCAGGGCCGGAGTCGAGCCTCCCCCCGGCCGTCGTGCCCCATCGAACGGACGGTCAGGTGAACGCGGGCCCCAAGCACAAGATCCTCGACCCGCTCCGGATCCAGCAGGCCGAAAACCCGCAGCCCGGACCCGTCCAGATCCACGTATCCCACGCAGTATGGCTGAGGCAGCCCCAGGGGCGGCTTGGTCCGCACCACGGTAAAGCTGTGAAGCGTCCCCCTGCCGCCAACCGTGCAGCTTTCCACCTCTTCCAGGCAGGAAGGACAGTATCGCGGCGGGGGATAGTACAGGCTCCGGCACGTCCGGCAGTAGCCGCCCAGGAGCTCCGGCGGTGTGTCGTCCTCGGGGACCGTGAAGGTCCCCGGGTTCACCGGCTGGATTGCGTCTGTGTTTTGCTCGTTCATACAGGCATTTCGGCCTCGTGCCGTCTTCGCACGAGGGCCGCCTTTCACGCTACGGTTTGAGCAGGACCTTGAGACATTGATCCTTCCGGTTCTCGAACAGGTCGTAGGCTTTTGTTGTCTCCCCGGTTTTCCTTTTCTCTTTCCTCTCATCTCTCATCTCTTGACTTGATACCCCGCCGCCTCCCGGTCCCAGGTGTCTGGGGTCACCCCGGCCTCGCGGAGGGCCGCCTTCTGCACCTTCTCCGTGGGCGTTTTCGGAAGGTCCCCCATGATGCGCACGTACCGCGGCACCATGAAGTAGGCCATGCGCTCCTGGGCGTAATCCAGGAGCAGCTCGGGCGTCAGCGACTCCCCCGGCTTGAGGGAGAGGCAGATCATGACCTCGTCCTCGGACATGTCCGACTTCACACCCACGGCCGCGCACTCCAGAACGGCCGGGTGACCGGCGAACACCTTCTCCACCTCCTGGGAGCTGATGTTCTCCCCCCGGCGGCGGAGGGCGTCCTTCTTGCGGTCCACGAAGTTGAAGTACCCGTCCTCGTCCATGACCAGGTAGTCGCCGGTGTTGTACCAGAGGTCCCGCCAGGCCTCGACGGTCTTCGCGGGCATCTTGTAGTACTCGAGGAGCATGGTGTAGGGCTCCCGGTTGCGGAGCAGCAGCTCACCCGGCACGCCCGGCCCCACCTCCAGACCGTAATCGTCCACGAGCTTGACCTGGCAGCCGTACACGGGCTTGCCGCAGGTGCCGGGCTTGCGCTCCTTCAGGGTGTTCAAGAGAGGCAGCCCGATCTCGCTCATGCCGTAGCCCTCGAGCAAGGTCACCCCGAACCGCTTCTCCACCTCATCGAACAGGTGGGGAGGGCAGCCGCCCCCGAAGAGCACCCGAAGAGGGTTGTCCGCGTCGTCCGGCCGGGGGTCGGCCTTGAGCAGGATGGGCAGGATGCCGCCGATGTAGTTGAACTCGGTGCAGCCGTACTTCCGCACATCGGGCCAGAACCGGCTCGCCGAGAACCGCTCGGCCAGGACCATGCGCGCGCCGCTCATGAGGGCGGGCATGGTGGAGAGGAGCTGGGCGTTTCCGTGAAAGAGGGGCAGGGTGTTGTAGAGCACGTCCTTTTCGGTGTACTCGCAGGTCTCCATGCAGACCTCGCCCATGAAGAGGGCGTAGTTCTGGGGCATGAGCGAGCCCTTGCTGGGCCCGGTGGTGCCGGAGGTGAACATGATCACGAAGGGATCGGACCAGGTCACCTCTCCCGGCTCGAACGCACCGCCGTTCTCCGTGATCTCTCGAAAGTCCCGGACGGGAAGACCGGCCTCGGGCAGCGACTCACTCTCCTCCCCGAGCACCACGAGCTTTTCCAGCTTGGGAAGGTCGCCCAGCACCGGTCCGAGCCGGTCCATGAACCGGGACTCCAGCACCAGGAGACGGCTGTCCGAGGTATCCACCATGTAGGTGAGGAGGTCCCCCCGGTGGGCCGAGTTAATCGGCACCTCCACGGCCCCCAGCTTGCTCAGCCCGAACCATAGGAACAGGAACTCCGGCCGGTTTCCCATGAAGATGGCCACCTTGTCCCCGCGTCCGATGCCCAGGGCCTGGAAGCCTGCGGCCACGCGGTCCGACTCCCGGTCCAGGTCCTCATAGGTGTAGGCCTGATCCTTGAAAAAGAAGAACGTCCGATCTCCGTACTGCTTTACCTTGTCTTTGAGGGCTCCGTGAATGGTCCTTCGAAACACACGATCGTCCGTAGGCATGATCTCAGCTCCTCGATGCTCGACGGCTTGGCAAACCGCTCCTCTGCGTCCCGCTGGGACGCGTTTTGGTTTCGTTTGACGGGTTCGTTGTCCCGGCGGCCGAACCCCTACATGCCCGGCGGGCCCGGCGGGGGTCCTTCGCTCGGGTGGGGATAGGCCCCGTAGCAGGTGAGCGCCTCGTCCGGCGGCCGCTGCTCCTTCCACTCCGCCTCGAAGGCGTCGAACGGCTTGGCCCGCTCGAGCCTCTTTATTCGGGCCTCTTTGCGCAGGGACTCGGTCTTCCCGGAATCCAGGCGCAGGGTCTCTTCGTCATAGACCACCCGGTAGAGGTTCCGGGCCGCCCAGTGGGTCACCTTGCCTTCGCGCAGGTCCCTGAGCACGTGCTCCGGGTCCCGCTCCAGCACATCCCCGTACCCTGCGCCGCCGCCCACGGGCAGGTAGAAGGTGTCCCCGTTCATGAGCGGCCGGATGGGCATGGTGATGTGGCTGTACACTTCCTGCCCCTCCTCCGGGTTTTCCGGCTCATAGAGCTGGTCGTAGCTCGATGGAAGCGTGGTGCTGCTCTCCTGGAGCAGGCCCTTGACGTTGCTCCCGCTCACCGTCTTGATAAAGACCGGCGGCACGGCGTAGCCCCCGAAGACGCCCAGGGTCGCCGGGAACCGGGACCCGTACCCGAACGCCCCCATGGCCACCCAGGGCACGTGGTGCATCATCAGGCCGAACCCCACCCCTGCACCCCCCCGGAACTTGCCGTGGCCGTAGGAGTTCTTGAAGTAGTTCCGGAACAGGTAGAGAAAGGGACGGTCGGACTCGGTGGTCTCCACGTCCGAGCAGTCGCTCATGGTGGCGAAGTAGGCGCCCGCGCCGTTCACCCCGTCCATGTCCGGCCGCGCCCCGCAACCGGTGGCGTTGATCTCCGGTGTGATGTCCGCGATGGGCTCGCCCCACTGGTTCATGCCGCCGTAGATGGGCACGCCGAACCCCTGGTACCAGGCCGCCACGGCCCGAAGCGGGTCCAGGTGGTAGGTCATGCGGGCCCCGGCCAGGAACATGCCGTGGCTGAAGCAGGTCTGGGTGAAAGGGGAGAGGGACGTGGGCACGTCGCCCTGGGCGTTCACCAGGCTGTTCTCCGGGAACTCCCAGTCTACGGCCTCCAGGAGCCCGTTGTTGGCCGGAAGATCGTGCAGGAACCACCCGCAGAAGTAGACCATGGCCAGGCCGATGATTCCCTGGAAGAAGGTGTTCAGGGGCTTGTCCGGAAGCATGGGCGAGGTGTCCGTGAAGTCGAGCTTGATCCGGTCCCCCTCCTTGCGGATGGTGATGTTGAGCTTGGTGAGGGCGTCCTCCGTGCCCACGGTGTCCATGAACCGGGGCTGCCGGAAGACCCCGTCGTTCAGCATGCTCACCTTCTTCCGGGCCGCCTCGCCCGTCACGCTGAGCACCCGCCGGAGGGCCCCGGTGAAGAACGCTTCGCCCCTGGCTTCGATGAGCTCCACGATCCTCCGCTGGGCGATGCGGCAGGCCGCGAGGCGCGCCTTGATGTCCAGGATCATGGTGCGGGGGTCGCGGTTCATGGCCGCGAACATGTTCAGGATGTCCTCCTTGAGGGCGTAGTTCTCGCCCACCTTGAGGGGAGGTACCAGGAGGCCCTCGTCATACTTGCTCTTGGCGCTTCCCACGATGCCTCCGGGCTCGCTCCCGCCCGACTCGCCGGAGTGGACCACCGCGCCGGTGAAGCAAACGAGCTTATCCTTGTAAAAGACGGGAACGGCCAATCCCATGTCCGCGCCGTGGACCCCGCCGTAGAAGGGGTCGTTCCAGAAGAAGGAGTCGCCTTCGCGCACGCCCACCGAAGGCTCATCCACCCAGTGCTTCACGATGTACTTGACCGGGATCTGCCCCAGCACGGCGTGGAACCAGATGCCCGTGGCCACCACGGCCAGGTCCCCCTGTGCGGTGTAGATGCCGAAGGCCACGTCGCCCCAGCGCATCCCCGAGGAGGCGCCGAGCTTCATGGTGGTCTCCTTGCCCTCCTGGGCGATCATGTTCGCCTTGTGAGTGAATATGTCGAAGTCCAGCTCGTCGATCCCCCCCTGGGCCGCCTCTTCCTGGGGCGTCATGGGTTCGGGCTTGAGCCGCTGAACCACCTCGGTGTCCCTTCCGTAAAACAGCATGGCATACCTCCGATTTCCATGGGACCGGGATTCGATTTCTCCCTCGATCCTTGTTGCCGCTCGCTATACTCCGGCTCCGCGCTCCCGGCAAAGACGCCCGGGCTACGCCCGTTCGAGCACCACGTTTCGAAACCGGTCCAGGGTGAACAGCCACCCCGGCTCGATCACATAGGTGGTGTCCTCGGCCTCCACCAGGGCGGGGCCCTCGATCCTGTTTCCAGGCTGAAGCGGATCCAGGGCAAAGACCGGTGTATCGGCCATGCCGCCCTCGGACTCCCAATAGGCCTCGCGGGATTCGAGCCCCGCCTCGGCCGGTGGCTCCGGGCCGGCCATCTCGTGCTCCTGGAGCGGGAGCTCGGGCTTTTCCACGTAGGCGGTCAGATGAAAGCACTCCAGGTTGATGCCGCCCATGGGAAAGGTGGCCTCAGGGGAGTAGACGGCTGAGTACTCCTCGGTGAACCGGTCGCAGATGTCCTTGAAGTCCGAGGGCTTTTCCACCCGCAAATGGGGCGAGACGATCTTGGTCAGGTTGTACTGCATGCCGTAGCGCATATCGAGCTCCAGGCGGAAGCCGATCCGGTCCTCTCCGTACCCCTCCAGCAGGAGATCCCGGACGGCCAGGTCTCGAAGCTCGTCCACCACGGCGTTGAACCCGGCCGTGTCCTCGGAGTAGCTCTGGGTGGTCCACTGAAAGATCTTCATGGTCCTGGACTTCTCCCAGACCTGCTGGATGCTCACGGTGGCGGCCCCGAACGCCCCGAATACCGGAGAGTGGGGCGATACGATG
>JAIPEI010000268.1 GCA_021737245.1 Deltaproteobacteria bacterium
TCCGCCTCCTGGAAAGGTACGAAAAAGGGCGCTGGGACGGGGTGCTCGAGGAGGCGGATCGACTCGGCCTGGAGCACCAGCGGCTGCCCGGCTTTTTTCTGGACTCGGTGGCCTGGGCGGACAACCTGGTCGGGCAGTGACCGGCTCCGCTACAGGGCTTCTCCCACGAGATCCCTCTGCACGGTCCGTCCCGAGGTGACCACGCTGTCCACCACCCGAACCCCCTCCCGAACCCTCACCCGATCCCACAGCACGGAACGCGTCACAGTGGCACCGGCCTCCAGGCGGCAGTCCGGCCCGACCACGGCCCACTCGGAGACCCGGGCGGACGGTGAGGCCTCACAGCCGGGGCCGAAAAGGATCGGTTCGGGCGACTGCTCCCGGTTGGCGCGGATATAGCTCTCCAGCGTGCCGATGTCCCTCCAGTAGGGCCCGTCCGCAACGTAGCCCGCGATCCGCTCTCCGGACGCAATCATCCGCCGGTAGCTGCTCACGATGTCCGCAAACCCCGCCGGCGGTATCCAGTCCCGGACCTCCGGCTCCAGGAAATGAATGCCGGTGAAGGCGAGCCTTCCGGGCCGGGCCCGGGAGGCAATGTCCCGAACGGTCCCGGAGCCGTCCAGGAGGATCTGGTCGAAGGGCGGACAGCGATGGAGGACCAGGGTGGCCGCGGACCCGGCCGACCGGTGAAAGGACAGGGCGTCCCCCAGGTCCACGTCCGTCAGGATGTCCCCGTTGATCGCCAGGAGGGTGCCGGCTCCCCAGAAGTCGGCGACGTTGCGAAGGCCTCCGCCGGTTCCCAGGATGGCGGGCTCGTGCCGGAGCTCGATGGATACCCCGAGGCCGCTTGTTTCTTGAAGGAATTTCGACATCCGGCGGGCATGGTGATGGGTATTGACTACAATGCTCCGGATGCCATAATGCTTCAAGTATGCTGTGATGTACGCAATGACGGGCCGGTTCGCCACCGGAACCAGGGGCTTGGGACACACATCCGTCAACGGACGCAGCCGGGTCCCCAGTCCTGCAGCCAGAATCATCGCCTTCACGTTGGTGCCCCTCCCGGCCGATGAACAGATCACAGGACCAAGGGTTAAAGGATTGAAGGGGCGGGGTCAAGGGGGAAAGAGATGAGAGATGAGAGATGAGGGAAAAGAAAGAGGAAAGAGGTAAGGAAGGGCGAAAAGAAGAGAGGTAAGGGGGAGGCTAAGTGAGAGGTGAGGGAAAGACAAAAAATAAGAGGAAAGAGGAAAGAGGAAAGAGGAAAGGAAACTCCAAACCCGTCCAGGGCGCGGGTCGAGCGGCTCGAGCGGGAGCTGGCGGACCTTCGCGCGGCCCATGAGCGGGTTGTGGCAAAGGACGCCACCGGCCGTATCGAGGCGCAAAGGTCTCTCCGGATCAGCGAGGACCGGTATCGAACGATCCTGGACGGCATCGAGGACGGATACTACGAGGTCGACCTGGCGGGCAGCCTGACCTTTTTCAATGACGCCATGTGCCGCCTGACCGGCTACTCCGGGGATGAGCTCGCGGGGTTGAACAGTCTCCGGTTCATGGACTCCACCATGGCCGGGGACGTGTCCAGGGCCTTCAAGCGGGTGTACAAAACGGGCCGGCCCGACAAGGGGTTCGGCTGGTCCCTTCGAAGGAAGGACGGTGCGGCGATCCAGATCGAGGCCTCGGTTTCCCTGATGCGTGACGAGAGCGGCCGGCGTGTCGGGTTCCGCGGCATCGTTCGAGACGTGACAGGGCGCGCGCTCATCGAGGAGGAGCTTCGCAGGCACCGGAATCACCTCGAGGAGCTGGTCGAGGAGAGGGCCCGGGAGGTGATCGCCGCGAACGAGCAGCTCCGAAAGGAGATCGAGGAACGGAGGCGGGCCGAGGAGGAGCTGCGGGTCAGCAGGGAGGAGTACCGGGACCTTTACGAGTCGAGCCGCCAGCGGGAGGAGGTGTATCGATCGCTGCTGCACTCGTCGGCGGACGCCATCGTCCTCTATGACCTGGACGGCCGTGTACAGTATGTCAGCCCCTCCTTTACACGCACGTTCGGGTGGGAGCCGGAGGAGGTCCAGGGCCGGACCATGCCCTTTGTCCCCGAGAACGAGCAAAGCCGGACCCTGGCCATCATCCGCGCCCTCAAGGAGCAGGGGACGTCGTTTCAGGGCTTCGAGACCCGGCGTCTGACCAAGGACGGCCGCATCCTGGACGTCAGCATCAGCACCTCACGGTACAACGACCACCGGGGCCGCCCGGCGGGAATCCTGGTGGTGCTTCGGGACGTCACCGAAACCCGGAAGCTCCAGGCCCAGCTCCAGCACGCCCAGAAGATGGAGTCCATCGGGACCATCGCCAGCGGCGTGGCCCACAACTTCAGAAACATCCTGGCCGGGATCTCCGTCAACAGCCAGCTTCTCCAGTTGAAGCACGGAGACGCGCCCGACCTGGTCGAGATCTCGGCCCGCCTGGGCCGCTACGTGACGCGCGGCTCCCAGCTGGTGGAGGGGCTGATGCAGTTTGCGCGCAAGCCCACGGACGACAGGTTCCGGGTCGTCGATCTCGTGGAGATCCTGGAGGAGACCCACGAGCTGGTCAGACAGTCCTTTGACCGGAAGATCGAGATCCGCCTGGAGGTCCCGCAGAGCCTTCCTATCCTCGGGGACGACCCGGCCCTGCGCCAGGTGTTCATGAATCTCTGCACCAACGCCCGGGACGCCATGCCGGACGGCGGGGTCCTGTCCATCCTGGCGAGCAGGGGGGAGGATGGGGTCAGCGTGGAGATCTCCGACTCCGGCAGGGGCATGGACCCGGAGACCCGGAAGTGCTGCTTCGACCCGTTTTTCACCACCAAGGAGGTCAACGCGGGAACCGGACTGGGGCTGTCCACGAGCTACGGAATCATCAAGAACCACGGCGGGGACATCCGCGTCCAGTCCACCCCGGGCGGGGGGACGACATTCCGGGTGATCCTGCCGCCGGCGGGCGTCGAGGCGGAGAAGTCTCACGATCCCCCCCGGAGGTTCACCGTGAGCGGCGAGGGCCGTTGCGTCATGGTGGTGGACGACGAGGAGTCCATGGCCCATGGGCTCGAGGACCTTCTCGGCTCCCTGGGGTTTGATACCGTCTCGGCCACAAACGGCCGCGAGGCCATCGAGTCCTTCCGAAAGCGCCGCCCGGACCTCGTGATCATGGACCGCAACATGCCCGGCATGGACGGCGTGACCTGCATGGAGCACATCCTCCGGGTGGATCCCGGCGCCCTGATCGTCCTCACCTCGGGCTATGATCCGGACGGACCGCATGGGATCGACGCCCGCACCCGGCGCGCCATCGCCGGGTATCTCACCAAGCCGATCGAGATGTCCGAGCTCGGCCGGCTGCTGGAAGACCTGCTCGAGGATTCCCCTCCCTCCTGATGGACGGATGCGGCTGCAGCCGGAGCCCCGCCGGGGCCCGCCCGGCCAAACACGGAAATGCGCGAAGAAGCGATTGATGAGGATTTACGGGCGCATCGGGCACCGGAAGATCTGGTTTCCCATTGCATTTCAGGCCGATTCGGGTTAGAGCAGACCATGGCGCGGCCGGCTCGAGGCCGGTTCGAGGCCCCATGCGATGGAGGCGGCGCCGTACGGAAGGAACCGAAGCCGGAGGGGGCCGGAAACGTGAACACAACGCTCGAGCTTGCGGAGCTGGATCGAAAGATCGGCCGGCTCTTCATGTGCGGAATGCCGGGAACCCGGGTGGACCGGGAAACCGAGCGGTTGATCCGCGAGGTCCATCCGAGCGGTGTGATCCTCTTCAGCCGGAACGTGGAGGATCCGGTCCAGCTGGCGGGGCTCTGCCGGAGGCTGCAGGAGATCGCGCTGGCCGTACACGGGACGCCGCTGATCCTGGCAGTGGACCAGGAGGGCGGCCGGGTGGCGCGGTTGAAGTCTCCGTTCACCGAGTTTCCGGGCAACGAATCGATCGGCAGGTCCGAGAACCCGGAGTCCCGGGCGGAAATCTTCGCCCGCACCACGGCGGTGGAGATGGGGCTGGTCGGCCTGAACATGGATCTGGCCCCGGTCCTGGACGTGGGTCGCGGGCCCCTGGAGGAGCACCTCCGGGGGAGGACCTTCGGCGAGGAGCCGCAGCGGGTCGCCCGGTTGGGGAGGATCGTGATCCGGACTCTCCAGGCGGGCGGGATCATGGCCGCGGCCAAGCACTTCCCCGGTCTGGGGCGAGCGGCCGAGGATCCCCACGTGCGCCTTCCCGAGATCCTGCTGGAGGAGGGGGAGCTGGAGTCGGTCAATCTCGTTCCTTTTCGCGCCGCTGTAGAGGAAGGCGTGGCCGCCGTCATGACCTCACACGCCGTTTACCCCTCCCTCGATGCGGGCACGCCCGCGACCATGTCCGAGGCCGTTCTGAAAGGGCTGCTGCGGGACGGGCTCGGCTACGACGGCCTGATTATCACCGACGATCTGGAGATGGGCGCCATC
The DNA here is from genome assembly GCA_021737245.1 of Deltaproteobacteria bacterium. Classification (GTDB taxonomy): domain Bacteria; phylum Desulfobacterota; class DSM-4660; order Desulfatiglandales; family HGW-15; genus JAIPEI01. The sequence continues at coordinate 4,476 of JAIPEI010000268.1, forward strand.
GCGTCCGGCTGGGGCGTCCCTGAAGGGGCTGCAGCGGCATTCGGGGCGGGTGCGGACCTCCTCCTGGTGTGCGAGGACCAGGGCGTGGTTCGGGAAGCTCAGGCGGCCGTCCGGTCCAGGCTCCTTCACGGCGAGATCCCCATGGGACGGCTTCACCGCTCGCTCGGGCGGGTTCAACGCACCCTCGATCGTTTCCTGGGATCGTTGCCCCCTGTCCCCCCGGAGAAGGTGGCGTCCTACTTCAGCGGCGCGGCATGAGATCCCGGGGGCTGTGACCGGAAACGAAAACGTGCCCGGACGATCTTTCGTGGTTATCATGGAAAATGACCCCCGCCGGCGGCGCGAAGACTGTCGGATCGGCATGGGCGGATCGCCTGCTTCGAGGCGTTTTGCGACGTAATTACTTTTTTTCAGGTTCCCCGGTTCTTGAACAGACCGGGAACCGGAACAGGAGGCGGATATGGTACCGTTTCGAAAGATCCTGGCCCCCACGGACTTCTCCGAGCCTGCAAACAACGGTCTCGAGGCGGCGAAGCTTCTGGCGCTCCGCGACGAGGCCGAGTGCATCCTGATCCACGTGGTTGCGCCGGTTCGAATGATCCCGCCGAGCGGCCCCCCCGCCCACTCGGGGCTCGAGATGTCCACGGTCATGCAGGAGCTGGAGGAGGGCGCCCGCCGCTCTTTGGACGAGATGGCGGCGGAGCTGACCTCGGAAGGGGTTCAGACGCGGTCCCTGGTGGTGCGGGGCATTCCGGCCGAGGAGATCGCCGCGGCCGCGGAGGAGGAGAAGGCGGACGTCATCGTCATCGCCACCCACGGCTGGACCGGCTGGCGCCGGTTCGTGTTCGGATCCGTGGCCGAAAAGGTGGTCCGCCTCGCCCCCTGTCCCGTGCTCACCATACCCTCCCCGGTCGAGAAGGGGTGAGCCGGCTATTTCAGGCCCAGGGCGTGCTCCGCCGCCTTCCGCACCACCGCGTCCGGATGATCCAGGAAGCCTGAGGCTGCGGCCCGGGCCCGGGGGGTGTCGATCCGGCCGAGAACGTCCAGCCCGATGATGCAGATCCCCGTGTCCGCCGGGTCCATGAT
>JAIPEI010000269.1 GCA_021737245.1 Deltaproteobacteria bacterium
CATCGGCCTGGAGGTCGGACCCGAGGCCCGCATCGTCATCCTGGAGACGAACAGGGACCACCCCCTGGTCTGGACGGTGCAGATCATGCCCGTGCTCCCCATCGTCCGCTGCCGCAACGCCGACCAGGCCATCGACTGGGCGATCCGGGCGGAGCAGGGAAACGGGCACACCATGGCCATCCACTCCAATGATATCGGCAACATCCAGAAGATGGCCAGCCGGGTGCGATGCGCCGCTTTCGTGAAAAACGGATCCACCGGACTGGCCAGCGTCGGCGTGGCGGGCGAGGGGTTCATCTCCTTCCACATCGCCACCAACGGTGAGGGGCATACGCGCCCGCGCATGTTCACCCTGACCCGCCGCTGCGTGCATAAGGATGATTTCCGATACCGGTTCGGCGCCAAAACAGGGGACGCCTCTCAATGATCCACAGGGACGTTCTTAAATCGTTTCCATCCGGAAGGGGCTTTTTTGCTACGGCGCGGCGGATGTGTGCAACTTCAGGAAAACGATCTTGATCTTCGAGAGCGTGACCAACAAGGGTTATTGAATTATTTAAGAACGTCCCCTAAAACAAAAAGGTAGGGCCATGGAACTGCTGAGAAGAGACAACTTCGCCTCAGGGGCGCCGCTCGAAGAGAAGGTAGGATACAGCCGCGCGGTTCGCGTGGGGAACTCGGTCCTGGTGGGAGGCACCACGTCCACGACGCCCGAAGGGGTCGTGGAGGGCGCCGGCGACCCCTACGAGCAGACCCGTATCGTGCTCGGAAAGATCGAGGAGGCCCTCACCCGCGCCGGGGCCAGGGTCTCGGAGGTGGTGCGCGTGCGCATGTACGTCACCGACATCAACCAGGGCCGGGAGATCCTCCGGGCGTATTCCGACTGGTTCAAGGACGTCAAACCCGTCCTCACCGTGGCGGAGGTGTCCGGCCTTGCCCGGCCGGAGCATCTGGTGGAGATCGAGGCGGAGGCCGTCGTGGGCTCGTACACCCTGAAAAAGCGGTGATCGAAACCCCCGGATTCGTTTCCCCGGGGTACCGGTCCAAACGAAGTCAACCCGACAGAGCCCCTTACTGAACAAAAACATCGAATCCCATTGCGTCCCGAAGCTCGAAGGCCTGATCATGGAATGATTTCATACCAATCCGGTAAGAGATCGCCCGGCCCCCGGGGGCGTTCCTTTTCCAGGTTTCCCGCCCCGGGAAAGAGGCGGGAAAAGAGCGGCTTCAATCGCTCACAGCGCAACAGCGTGAGGATTGCCGCGGGATTCTCCCGCGGCAGGATTCATACACACGGCACCCCAAACAAAGGAGGCATTTCATGAAAGGGAAACGGTTTTCCTGGATGGGTTCCATGGCGTTTGCGGCTGTTCTGGTAGTCGCTTTTATTGCGGGCCCCCTCTGCGGTTCGGCGAGCGCCGAGGTGTACCGTATGAAGATCCAGTCCGCATTTCCGCGCGGAGACATTTCCATGGAGCTCCTGAAGGACATGGCGAAATGGGCGGATGAGCAAAGCGACGGCCAGATCAAGATCCGTGTCTTCGCGGAACCCGAAATCGTACCGGCAGAGCAGCTCTTCGAGGCGACCCAGAAGGGAACCCTCGACATGCTCCACACCGTGGCCGCCATGTGGGGCGGCATCGTGCCCGTGAGCGAGGTGGAGTTCGGCCTCCCCTACGCTTACAACATTCCGGGCGATCTGCCCATTGACAAGACCTCGGCCAAGGTGAGGGAGTTCTTCCTGGAAACCGGCTTCTCCGACCTGCTTCGGGAAGAGTACGGGAAGCACGGCCTCTACTGGCTCGACATGCACTCCTACGGTCGGATCTTCACCCTCGCCACCAAGCCGGTGAAGGACTGTGAAGACCTCCAGGGCATGAAGTTCCGGGTCGAGGGATCCTGGGCCACCTACTATGACATGCTCGGTGCACGTGGAACATTCATCCCCGGCACCGAGGCCTACATGGGTCTCAAGCTGGGGACCATCGACGCGTCCCAGTGGGATGTGAGCGCCATCACAGCCCTCAAGTGGCACGAGGTGGCCCCTTACTGGCTCATCGGAGGCCAGAATGACGTCGTTCCGGGACAGATCCTGGTGAACCAGGACACCTGGAACAGCCTTCCCGACAACCTGAAGCAGGTGATGCGGGACGTGGCCGAGCAGTACTACCACGAGCTGCTCAACATCCACCTGGAGGAGATGGAAAAGGTAGCCGAGCTCGTAGACAAGGGGGAGGTGAAGAAGTCCCGTCTGAGCGATGCCTGCGAGAAGAAGCACCAGGAGGCGGCGTACAAGCTGTGGGACACCATTGCCGAACGGGATGAGGCGGCGGCCGAAGCCATCGAGATGATCAAGGAGTGGCGGAAGACGCTGGAGTAGGAGGGAACGCCGTTCTCTCTTTCATGGGTTCTCATGCCTTGCGGGGTTGCTCGCGAATGCTCAAACCGGGTGCGCGGGCAACCCCGCCCCGTTGAAAGTGCCGGAGAACCGATTTTCACCCCAAGGGAAAGGAACGCGGATCATGGTGCACGGGTTCAAGCGGATTGCGGACTTCATCCATGCCGCGAGCGATCGCATGGGGCACATTTTCTGCTACCTGGTGTTCGTGATCATGACGATCACCACGATCGACGTGATCGCCCGATATGCCTTCAATCAGCCCCTCCTCTGGGGATGGACCCTCAACCGCCTGCTTTTCGGGGTGTTCATCCTCTTTGCCGGGATCTTCACCATGAGCAAGCGGGAGCACATCCGCATCGAGATCATCTACGATCACTTCCCTCCAAGGCTCAAGCTCCTGGCGCGGATCATCGCCCTGGGATGCTTCGTGATCTTCATGGGGGTGCTGGTCTGGCAGTCCGCATGGATGGGGTGGAACTCCATGATGATCGCGGAAAAGGCGGCCGGCACCTTCCGAATTCCCATCTACCCCTTCAAAATGCTCATCCCGATCCTGTCGTTCTTCTTTCTGCTCGAAGGGATCGTCATCCTCTTGAGACCCGAGGAGGATGATCGCTCATGAGTATCGAGCTGGTAACGATTCTATTGTTCAGCGGCCTCCTGTTTCTCCTCGCCATCGGCGTCCCCGTGGTCTTCGCCCTGGGCGGCATCAGCGTGATCATCACCTTCCTGATCGGGGGGACCACGGATCTCTTCATCATCGCCACCACCACCTACCGGCAGATCACGGATCCCAGCCTGATCGTGATCCCCCTGTTCCTGCTCATGGGGAACTTTCTCATCCACTCGGGGATCTCGGACCGGCTCTTCACCGCTCTGAATCACTGGCTCTCCGGTGTCCGGGGCGGTCTGGCGGTCGTGTCCATCGGTGTGTGCGTGGCCCTGGCCATGTGCGGCGGTTTCGGCCCGGGGATCCTCACCATGGGGCTCATTGCGGTGCCGGCCATGCTGAAGAACCGCTATAACAAGTCCCTGGCCCTGGGCAGCGTCATGGCCGGAGGCGTGCTGGGAGAGATCATCCCTCCCAGCATCATCATGATCATCTTCGCCTACATCTCCCGGATCTCCATCGGCAAGATCTTCTTCGGCGGCGCCATTCCAGGGCTCATCACGGCGTTCCTGTACATCATGTACGTCGTGGTCCGCTGCTACTTCCAGCCCCACCTGGCCCCCCGCGCGAAAGAGGAGGTCACATGGAGCATCCGGTGGAGGTCCCTCAAGGACATCGTTCTTCCGGCACTGCTCGTGGTCCTGGTGCTCGGATCCATTTTCACGGGCATGGCCACGCCGACCGAGGCCTCCGGAGTGGGCGCCTCCGGAGCGTTCCTGATCTGCATCCTGTATCGCCGTCTGACGTGGCAGGTCATCAAGGACTCCTGCCTCGAAACCATGAAAATCAGCGGCATGGCCCTGTGGATCCTGGTCACGGCCACCCTGTTCGGGGTGGTCTACACGAGTGCGGGCGCCCAGGACATGGTCATGGAAATCGTGGAGACCGTGTCCCTCAATCCTTGGGTCATACTCATCGTCATGCAGTTCATCCTCCTGATCTTCGGCATGTTCATGGACGACTACGCGGTGCTGACCATCTGCGCGCCCATATTCGTTCCCATCGCCGTTTTCCTGGGATTCGATCCCACCTGGTTCGCCATCGTGTTCATCCTGAACATGCAGGTGGCCTACCTGACACCGCCCTTTGGATGGGCGCTCATTCTCATGCGGGGGGTGGCTCCCCCGGAGGTGCATACCAAGGACATCTGGCGGTCCATCCCGCCCTTCGTGCTGATTCAGCTGCTCGTCCTGATCTTGACCATGCTGTTTCCCAAGCTGGCGACCTGGCTGCCCAACTTGATGCTGTAGCGGGCGGATGAATCCGGAGGGGCAATGAGGCCCCGAGACCATGCGGAGGTTCGAGCATGTCCCAAATCAACCGACTGGAAGGCAAACACATCCTCATCGTGGACGACGAGCCCGACGTGCTGGAGACCCTGAAGGAACTCCTTCCCATGTGCGACCTGACAGCGGCCTCCACCTTCGAAGAGGCCCGGGACAAGCTGGAGACCCACTACTTCGACATCGCCATTCTGGACATTATGGGTGTCCAGGGATATGAGCTGCTGAAGCTCGCCTCTGATAAGGATGTCATCAGCGTCATGCTGACGGCCAATGCCATGACGCCCCAGGACCTGGAGAGGTCCTACCAGGAGGGGGCTGCGTCCTTTCTGCCCAAGGAAAAGATGGAAGACATCGAGCTCTTCCTGAACGACGTGCTGGAGGCCCGTGCCCAGGGCAGGAGCCTCTGGTGGCGTTGGTTCGATCGCCTGGCCGACTACTTTGAGCACAAGTTCGGACCGGACTGGCAGAAGAAACATCGCATCACGGTAAAATAGCTTCCATTTCCCCTATCCCAACCGGAGGCTGGGCGTCCAGGCCGCGGTTCTCCGCGAGGGCCTGATCTCGGGCAAGGTGAGCGGGCCCGAGGAGTGCATCACCGTGGAAGAGGCGATTCGAACGTACACCGTCAACGGCGCGTGGCAGGACCACATGGAGACGGTCAAGGGCTCCATCGAGCCGGGAAAACTCGCCGACCTGTGCGTCATCGGCAGAGACATCCTGAGTGTGGACACCCACGAAATCGGCGCCGTTCCCGTCCTGATGACCGTTGTCGGAGGCCGGATCGTTTTCGATGCAAGCGAAGGTGCATTCGACTGATCCATCGAGTTCGGAGGGGCGTTTCTTGAGGCTTCACCTCCTGGAGCACGATCCCCTGGACTACTCGGCCACCAACATCGACCGTTGGGCGGCGGCACGAGGCCACACGGTCGCGCGCACCTACGTCTGCAAAGACGAACCCCTTCCCGAACCAACCGACCTTGACTGGCTCATGGTCATGGGAGGATCGCCCCACGCCTACGACGAGATCTCCAACCCATGGCTCCCGGCGGAGAAGGCTTTTGTCGCGGAGGCCCTCGAAAGAGGCCTCCCCGTCCTTGGAATCTGCTTCGGCGCGCAGGTCCTGGCCGAGGCCCTGGGCGGGGAGATCTTCCCGGCGGAGTTCGGAGAGATCGGCTGGCACGAGGTG